>JARKQW010000411.1 GCA_029974695.1 Syntrophobacteraceae bacterium
CAAGAGGTGCAGGACGCCATGGAAGGCTGTGACGTGGTGTTTCACGTGGCCGCCGATTACCGCCTGTGGTGTCGAAACCCCCAAGAAATCTATGAAACCAACGTCCGGGGTACAAGAAACGTTCTGGAGGCGGCCCGAGCCCACGGGGTCGAACGGGTGGTCTACACCAGCAGCGTCGGTGCCCTGGGCCTCCATCCCCACGGGGCTCCCGCCGACGAGACCGTTCGGGTCTGCCTCGAGGACATGGTGGGCCATTACAAACGGTCCAAGTTCCTGGCCGAGCGGTGCGCCGAAGAATTTGCGAGGGCGGGCCTGCCCGTGGTCATGGTGCACCCCAGCACTCCCGTGGGCCCCGGAGACCGTAAGCCCACTCCCACGGGCAAGATCATCGTGGACTTCCTCCACGGTCGAATGCCCGCCTACCTCAACACGGGGCTCAACCTGGTCCACGTGGGGGACGTGGCCGAGGGACACCGGCTGGCCTTGGAAAAGGGCGTCGTGGGAGAAAAATACATCCTGGGCAACCGGGACCTCACCCTGGCCGAAATCTTCGGGCTCCTCGAGAAGATCTCGGGAATCCGCGCTCCCCGAATTCTCCTGCCTTACGCGCCCATTCTTCTTCTTGCCCGGATCAACGACCGGATTTCACGGGCCGTGGGCGTGGAGCCGCTCATTCCCCTCGAGGGGGTTCGCATGGCCCGCAAGTGCATGTTATTCAATCCCGGGAAAGCCGTGCGGGAGCTGGGGCTTCCCCAGACCCCGGTGGAAACCGCCCTGGCCCAAGCGGTAACCTGGTTCCGCAGCCACGGGTATGCTCCCTGATCCCGGGAGTGAGCCTTTGGAAAACGCTTTTGACGCGCGTTTCACGCGCTTCCACACGAAAAGGAACCGGAGGAGATTTCCCGTCAGTCTGTACACGTCCATGACCCGCTATCTTCTCGCCAACAAGCTCCGGGGCAACGATCGATTCCCCCTGGTTCTCATGCTCGAGCCCACCCACCGATGCAATCTTACCTGTTCCGGGTGCGGGCGCATCCGGGAATATCACGACACCCTCCACCGGGAAATGCCCCTGGACGACTGTCTGCAGGCCGTACAAGAGTGCGGGGCCCCGGTGGTGACCGTCACCGGGGGCGAACCCCTGCTCTACGACCCCGTCGACCGGCTGGTGCGGGAAATCCTGGCCCGCAAGAAGCACCTCTACTTTTGCACCAACGGGATTCTTTTGGAGGAATCCCTATCGAGGTTCCGGCCCCATTCGCGCTTCACCTGGAACGTCCATTTCGACGGAACCGAGTCCGTCCACGACCGGATCATCCAGCGGGAGGGCGGCTTCCAAAAAGCCCTGGCGGGGGTTCGAGCCGCCAAGAAGCGGGGTTTCAGGGTGAGCACCAACACCACCATCTACCGGGAAACGGACGTCCGGGACGTGGAGCTTCTATTCGCTCAGCTCACCCGGGCGGGCGTGGACGGGATCCTGGTGGCCCCCGGCTTCAGTTACGAGGAGGTCATCCGGGACGTTTTCATGACCCGCCGGGAAATCCAGGAGAAATTCCGGCATATCGTTCAATGGCAGGATCGATATCCCCTCATCAGCAATCCCATTTACCTGGATTTCCTGTGCGGAAAGCGCCATTTTCTTTGCACTCCCTGGGGCAACCCCACCCGGAATCCCCGGGGCTGGAAATCCCCCTGCTATCTCATTACGGACACCCACTATCCCACCTATCGCCGGTTGATGGAGGAGACTCCCTGGGAACACTACGTGTCCGGCAAGGACCCTCGGTGCGCTCAATGCATGATGCACTGCGGATACGAGCCCACGGTGGTGCGCGAACTCAAAGGGAGAGACCTTCTTCGCATGATTCGATGGAACCTCTATGCTTGATCTGCTGCGGCTCCTCTACGGGACCGTTCTCCTGCGCCCCTATGTCTTCGCTTTTCTGGCGGTGTACCTGGTGGCGGGCGCGGCCCACCTGGGGGTGGGCAGGACCCTGCTGTTCATCCCCCTGGGATATGCCCTCGCCTGGATCTCGGAGTTTTCCTCCATCCATTGCGGCTTTCCTTACGGGGACTATTACTACCTCGAGACCACCGCGGGCCGGGAGCTCTGGGTTTTCGGAGTCCCCTTCATGGATTCCCTTTCCTATGTCTTCCTGGCCTATTGCAGTTATTCCACGGCCCTGTTTGTCCTGAGCCCCATCCGGGTGGTTCCCGGGAATCTGCTGGTTCTCGAGACGCGCGCACTGCGCCGTTCCCCCCAGACCCTGGTCCTGGGGGCCTTCCTCTTTGTTCTGCTGGACATCATCATCGACCCCGTGGCTCTCCAGGGATCCCGTTGGTTCTTGGGGCAGATTTACGGATACCGGTCTCCCGGGCTCTATTTCGGCATTCCCTTGAGCAATTTTGGAGGCTGGCTCCTGGTGGGGTTTCTCGAGGTGGGGGCCCTGCAGTGCCTGGCGGCCCGGGATCGTCTCGATCCGGACGGTCCGTCCCGTTTGAGCCGCATTCCCGGCATTCAATGCCTGGGTCCGATCCTGTATGCAAGTGTCCTGGTCTTCAACCTCACCGTCACCTTCTGGATCGGGGAAACGTTCCTGGGACTGGTGGGATGCATGATCCTGTTTTTTCCCTCGCTGCTGGTCTTCTTTTTCACCCTTTACAAACAGCGTTGCCGGGACCCCGAGTCTTGGGGGGAGCACCTGGCGGATTTCCCCCATTCCCCCGCGAGGGAGTTGCTTTCTGGAAAGGCTGAGTCTACAGCCTTGGAGCATCCGCGGCAGGGAGGACGGGGGCCCGTCCAGCAAAGCCCCTAGGACCCTTCCCAACGACCGGCCCGCGGTTCGGGAACGGCGCCAGGAGTGCAGGAAAGAGCCGACCACGGCGGGTCTTTTTCCTACCAATCGGAAGACCCGGGCGATTCGCACCCGTCCCCGGGAGTCGGTAAGATCCCCCAGGTCGAAATCGATCTCGTGAGCGGACGCGTCGCTGACGCTTCGAAGGCAGAGGAAGGGACGGTCCAGTTCCATGGCGAATCGGCCGATATGGAAACTCTCCATGTCCGCCACGAGACCCGGACCGGGGGAAAGGCTTTTGAGAAGGCCCTTGGCCGCAGGACGGTCCAGGGTGATCACCCGGGCCGGGCGTACTCCGTAAAGAGAACAGAAATGCTCGAACTCCGCCGGGGGCCGAAGCCGAAGGGCCGGGGAAAGGGAAGGCTCCCGGGAGGGGTCCGCCCTTTGGAAGCTGGTCCCCAGGATGACCTGGCCCACGGGGAAAGTACTCTCCATGCTGCCGCAAAACCCCATGGAGATCACCGCATCGGGAGGGGGTGCATTCCTCCAGTGAGCAAGGGCGTCTCCCAGGCCGGTCCCCCCCATTCCCGTTTCCACCAGGCGAAGTTCTCCGGCGGCATCCCTTCGGGCGTACTCGAGAAGGGGACGCCGGGAGATCAACCGCCACCCCCGGGACAGCCTCCGGTAGGGTCCGTGTTCCTGGGGGAGCGCCGCCAGGATGAGGATACGCATCATGCTTCTTGTCCCGTGCCGGGATCGGAGCCCGCCCCGCCCAGGACCTTTCGGATTCCCTGGGAGAGCCCGGCGGTGGTGAAGGGCTTCTGCAAAAAGCCGTCGCAGCCCTTCTCCATGATCCTTTGAGCCTCTCCTGCAAGGCTGTACCCGCTGCTCAAAATGACCTTAATTTTCGGGTCCAACTCCTTGATGCGCAGGAAGGTTTCCTCCCCCGACATTCCCGGCATGACCATATCCAGGATGACCAGGTGGATGCCTCCTCGATTTGCGGCCAGCACGTCCAGCGCTTCCCGGCCGCCGGCCGCTGCGAACGTCACGGGTCACGCGCGGCGGGTACGCCGTCGCGTGGACCCGTTTGTTCGATACTCTTCTCTCTCCTCAAAGACAAAGAGCCGTTGGTGACTGGATACAAGCGATGGCGAGGAGAGGTACTCGACGGCCGCCGTCTCCTGTCCCGCGTGCTCCGCTAGCTTCTTGAGATCAATTCGCTTGAGGACGTCGATAGTGACGGGTCTCTTAGCGTCCGTGAAGACTAGGGCCGAAATGAATCGCTGCGCGCTCTCTGAGTTCAGAAGATCGGCAAAGAACTCGGCTTCTGCCTTGGAGTCGCAAGGAATGAAGTAGCAGGTGTCGTCGACCATGATCGGCTTGCCGCCTGCGCTGCCCACTGCCTGAAACCGGAGATTCTTGTAAAGCCCCGAAACGGCGACCTTCGCGCGTGCAAACGAGTAGTCACCGACGCCGAAGACGGCGAACCGCGCACGTTTCGCGTAGATTGAACTGCCTCTCCTGTCGAGTTGCTTCGCGTGGTCTTGGAGATAGCGCCAGGTTTTTGGGGCAGTATGCTTGATCTCGTCTGTCGGATCGGTGACCCGACGTTGCGTCACCAAGACGAATCGTGTGGGCCGCAGCCTACCATTCGCCAAGTCAGAAGACTTGAGCAAGGGAAAGATGTAGTCGTCTTCCAGTTCACACTGCTCTCCGAAACCGTTGACGAACGAGCCGTTATCCCGCGTGAACTCCATTACCTTTGCTGCGTCATGCTTCACCCCGGACCGCCACTTGCGGTACTCCAAGCCCTCGAGATCGCGCAAGGCACGGTAGGTGTCTATGTCAGAGACCAACTCTCCGGCAAACAGACCAAAGGTCTGCAAAGGTTGATCAAAGGATATGGTGCGGTAGACTGTCGCCGTGGATTCAGTCCCTCCGATTCCAGTATGCGTGTACAGCAGACATGCGTCCACTGATACTCCAAATTCTGCGGCAGCGTCGATCAGATGCAGCGAAGATGGCCCAGCGTCAAGCCCATTGAGCCATGCGTGCCGCAAGACCTTGCGTGCCGTCGCCGTCTTGCAGAGCATGGCGATAGCAGCCCGCGTTCCCTGAAGCGACTCCAGCAGCCGCATAAGCATCCATTCGGAGATATCGAAGTTCGCCTTGCCTGTCTTGGCAGCGAAGCCGCTGTGTCCCTGAAAATTGGTCTTCTCGGGCAAGTTGCTCCCGCCGATGACCCCCATTCCGGCGTTTGTGATCCATGGTGGATTGCCGATGATGAGCAGAGGTTCGGATTGCTCGTGGAGAAACTCCCGCCACTTGATGGTGTAGAAATCACGCTGCTGAACAGTAGCCGTTGATGGTCCGATGCGCGCAAGGGCAGCACTTGCCGCCTGCACGTAGTCGGCGTTGACGTCAAATCCACAGTAGGTGGGTGACTTGCCAAAAATCTCGGCAGTCGCCTGCAGGAAGGCGCCAACTCCGCACGTTGGCTCAACGATTGTGCCAACACGCCTCTCGTCTTGCTTGACCAGTGCCGCAACGCGTCGCGCCAGCGACAGAGGAGTTTGGAAGTCTCC
>JARKQW010000413.1 GCA_029974695.1 Syntrophobacteraceae bacterium
AGCACCTCTTCGGCAGTGCCCAGTCGTTCCCGGTAGTAGGTCTTCCAGGATTTTTCCGCCATGTCCTCTTTCCTATTCGTCCCGTTACAGGTTTGATTCCCAAAGAAGGTGCTCCCAGGAGGACTTCTCCTATAATGAAGGGAAGTCTCCACCGCGTCAAGTGCACAAGACCGAGCCCCCCGAGGGCAACGTCCGGCCCGAGCCGGTTGCATGGGCTTACACGGCAAAAAGGACAGGGAAACAGGAATTGGCGGGACCTGGAAGAGAATCCCCCCGCAACCGTCCTGTTCGCGAGGGCAGGCATCCGGGCTCTCCTCCCGGATTCCCTCCCATGGGAGGGAGGATCCGGGAAGGCCGGATAAGGCCGAGGGCGGGGTTTCGAGCCGGTTTCTCAGGGCTGCGGGTAGACCGTCGGGGAAGGGGAGGGCGCCTGCCGCCACCCCGCTTCTTGGGCCAGGAGATCCAGGTGAAGAGTGGTCCAGTCCTCGAGGGGAAAATACCGGTTGTCGTCCCGTTCCCTGAGATCCACCGTTTTGAAATAGAATTTGCAGAGTCGACAGTATTGGACACGGTACCCGGGTTCGTCCTCGATGTAGAGGTATCCCAGGGATTCGTGGGCGCGATTGTCGCAATAGCAGCACTGGAGCCGATGCAGGACCCATTCGGCCCCGCACCAGGAACAGGTTGCCCAACGTTCCCCCTGCCCGATGAGATACAGGAGGGAAGGAAGGGAACCGCAGACGGGGCAGTAACCCTTGAACCAATCCCGAGGGACCGGAAAGCGGGAAACAAGGTCCGCTTCCACGGACTCGATGGACGGTCTCAGGCAACTACGCGCCAGGAAGAGCACGGGCGCCAGTTCCGATTCCTCCATGTCCACCCACATCTGCCAGGGCTCGTTCTCGTGCTGCAGGAAGCTTCCCCAAACCGAGGGTTTCTCGGAGGGCGCCTTCTCAAAGGCGCGGCTCAGGATCTCCCAGCCTTTCCGAAGTTGCGGATTTGCCGGTGGAATGTGTTCCCGGATTCCCCAAAAAATCCGGTCGGCGGCATCGAAATCCACGGGAAACTCCCAGCGGTTGAGCAGGGGAAACCCGTTTTCCCACCGGGTCTTGACCCACTCGGAGGACAGCTCCTTGGAGGGGAGATTCAGGGTCTCCTTGGCGTGAATTTGCAGTTCAAAGAGGGCTTCCAGGAGGGGAAGAAGCTCCTTGTAGGCCGGCCTCTGAGCTCGAGCAAGGTCGAGGGCGCGGCGAATCCGGTCCTTTTCGGCTTTCAGGTTCGGTTTCAAAGACAATCCTTCCGGTTACAGGTTGACGTTTCCTACCCCAAGGGCACCCCCCTCCGCCCAACCGCGTCCCGTCCCGGGGAGAACCTTTCCTCTCCCGGCAAAGCCCGTTGCGCTTCCCCGAATCCCGGCAGAACCCCTTGCTTACGGCCCCTGTCGGGGGGGAAGCTGCGCCGCCTTCGCCGCCGCCGGGGACGAACGTCTCGACCGGCCTTCGTCCCGGCTCCGTCACGGCGGATCCCCTCCCGGGCGGAAATCCCCCCCACCTCCCCTCCCCGGGTGGGAGGGGGTTGGAGAAGGGGGGTGAGTCAATCCCTTTGTCCCTCCGCAAGACCTCCCCCCAACGGGGGAGGAACGGTCGGAGACGGTCTTTTCGTCGTCCGCCGTGCGGAGGTTCTTGCCCTCGAGGAATCATCCCTGCGTCAGGGTCCGAAGGAGCCCTTTGGCCGGCTTCAACATTCGGCCCAGGGCCACTTTGCGGGTGATCCCCGGACTGGCGGAGGCCACGGCGTTCTTGTGATACTTTTTCGGGTCGTCCACCACCAGGAAGATCACTCGAACGGAATCGGCGTCCAGGAGCTGGGCCTTGGGATTCTTGGCCTTGATCTTCTCCAAGCGGTCCTTGGCCAGGGCGACCATTTCGTCCCGTTCCCCAAAATTCATGGCGCCGGTGGGACAGATCTTCACACAGGCAGGCTGAAGACCGTTGCTGATGCGGTCGATGCACAGGGTGCACTTGACCATGACCCCGTCGGCCTTCTTCCGGGGGATATCGTAGGGACAGGAAGAACGGACCTCGTCGAAAGGAGCCTCCTTGCTCTTATCGAGATACACCACGGCTCCCGTCGCTTCGTCCTGGACGACTCCTCCGTCCACGTATCCCTCGATGGAGTCCTTACAGGGGGGTTCCAGGCAATGCCGACATTGGTCGGCGAAGAAGTACCAGGCCAGCTTTCCGTCGGTGACCACCTCGCTGAAGCGAACCAGCTTGAAGGTGTTCTCGTCCAGGTCCGGCGGGTTCTGGTGACTTCCCGTATTCTTGGTTGCGGAGGTGCCGTTGCGGTTCCAGTTCTTGCACGCAACCTGGCAGCCTCGGCAGGCCGTGCATCGCGTGGTATCGATGAATATGCTTTTTCCCGCCATGGCTTACACTCCCTTCTTTCGAACGTTCACCATAAAAGCCTTGCTCTCCGGAATGCGGGTGTTGGGGTCGCCCACGGACGGAGTCAGCAAGTTGGCGCTGTCTCCCCCCTCTTTGGGCCATACCCATCCATAGTGCCATGGCAGTCCGACTTGATGAATCTCCACTCCCTGCACCGTCAGAGGTCTGAACCGCTTGGTCACGATGGCCACCGCCTCCACAGATCCGCGGGGAGATTCCACCACGACCTTTTCTCCGTTCTTGATTTGGCGCAGTTGAGCCAGTTCCTCGCTCATTTCCACGAAAATCTGGGGCTCCGCTTCAATGAGCCACGGAATCCAGCGGGTGAGGACCCCCGTCTGCCAGTGTTCCGTGACCCGGTACGTGGTGCCCACGAAGGGGAAACGAGGGTCGCAGGTCTTGAGGGCGTCCTTGGCCGTCGTGTACACGGCGGCCACGGGGTTGGTGAGCTGCGC
>JARKQW010000446.1 GCA_029974695.1 Syntrophobacteraceae bacterium
GACCTCCTGGAGGAGGAAGAAATCGCGACCAATGAAAACTACAAGGAGTTCGACGACGCCGTACGGAAAATCGACTACCACGTGGACCGGGCCAAGAAGGTGACCCATCGCCTCCTGGGTTTCGCACGGAGAATGGAGCCGGTACAAGAGAAAGTGGACGTCAACCGGCTGTTGGACACGACAATCGTTTTCCTTCGCAACGAAGCCCACTACCGCAGCATCGAAATCCAGACGGACTTCACGGAAACCCTGCCCCAGATCACCAGCGACTCCGCCCAGTTGCAGCAAGTCTTCCTCAACATCCTCAACAACGCCATCGATGCCATCGGCAAGAACGGAACCATCACGGTCCGCTCAAGACTCACCAACAAGGACAAGGAAATCGCCGTCTGCATTGCCGATGACGGTCCCGGGATTCCCAGCGACGTGCTGGGCAAGATTTTCGATCCCTTCTTCACCACCAAGGAGGTCGGAAGCGGAACGGGGCTGGGTCTTTCCATCAGCTACAGCATCGTGGAGAAACTGGGTGGGAGAATCGTCGTAGCCAGCCAGGTCGGAAAGGGAACCACTTTCACCATCTGCCTTCCCGTCAATCAAAGCGCCTAGCAAGGATTTGCGGAACGGGAAGCCCTTGCCGGCGGCCGTAGTCCCCCTGCCGTCCGGCCCTGGAACGACAAGACAAGAAGGTCGCAGCATGGAAAATTTTAGGGTCTTGATTGTCGATGATGAACCGGATTTTCTCGAAACCATCGTGAAGCGTCTCCTCAAAAGGAAAGTGGACGCCACGGGGGTGGACAGCGGTCCGAAAGCCCTCAAGCTCCTGGAGAAGGAACCCTTCGATGTGGTCATTCTGGATGTGAGAATGCCCGGCATGGACGGGATCGAAACCTTGAGGGAGATGAAAAGAAAGAATCCTCTCATGGAGGTGATCATGCTCACGGGCCACGCCTCCGTGGAAGCGGGGATGCAGGGCATGCAGCTGGGCGCCTTCGACTACGTGATGAAGCCTGCAGAGATCGATGATTTGTTGGAAAAGGTTCGTCAGGCTTATGAACGGAAGTCGCTCCACGAGGAGAGGCTTCGTGCGGAGGGTTGACGGGAGCAACGGGTCCCGCACGCGTCATTGTCACGGTTGATCCCAACGGCGGTTGATGGCAGGTCATGTCGAACCTTTGGCGATCCGTTTATCCGTTCCTGTGTTCCCATGCCTTGAGCTTCCTGGCGTTGGGCCTGTCCGTGCCCGTCTGGGCTTTTGGAGGATGGTCCGCCTGGGTCTGGATTCTCCCCATGATCGCGGCCTCCGAGATCGTGATCCGGGATTTTCAGGGGCGGATCCGCCGGGCCAACGAACAGAAATGCTTTCTGGACGAACAGTTGATCCAGTCCCAGAAGCTGGCCTCCATTGGAGAGCTTTCCTCGGGGATTGCCCACGAAATCAACAATCCGTTGGCCATTATCGGGCAGGAAGTGGAATGGATGGGGCACCTTCTGAAGAAGGAGAGCATCGGAGACCCCCGGGAGATGGAGGAACTGAAGGGCTCCATGAAGGAAATCTCCCGCCAGGTGGATCGCTGCCGGGAAATCACTCATAAGCTCCTGGATTTTGCCCGCAAGAGGGAACCGCTCCTCCAGGGGGTGGACATCAACCGACTGGTGGAAGACATGGCCCGGCTGGTCGAGCGGGAGGCAACCCATCACGGGATTCGGATCGTGCGCGAATACCGCAAGGACCTGCCCGTGGTCTACACGGATGCGCCCCTGATCCGTCAGGTGATCCTAAACCTGCTCAACAACGCCACCTATGCCGTTCAGAAGGACGGCACCATCACCGTTAGGACCCGGCGGGCGGACCCCGAGGCCATCACGGTCACCATCGAGGATACGGGTTGCGGTATTTCCAAAGAACATTTAAACAAAATATTCGATCCCTTCTTCACGACCAAGCCCCCCGGGAAAGGGACGGGACTGGGCCTGTCCCTGTGCCACGGCATCGTTACGAAGCTCGGAGGCCAAATCTCGGTGAGCAGCGAGGTGGGGAAGGGATCCAAGTTCACCCTCCGTCTTCCGGCGCAATCGAAAAAAGGAGAAGCATGAGCATGGAGCAGGCGTCGAGGAAGCCAAGAGTCCTCCTGGTGGATGACGAGGAGAGATTTCGCACGACTTTGGGAAAGTTGCTGACCGTTCACGGACTGTCGGTTTCCACCGTTGGAAGCGGGACGGATGCCCTGGAGGAATTGAAAAAGGGCGGCTACGATGTGATCCTGTTGGACGTGAAGATGCCCGGTATGGATGGAATGACGACCCTGGCGGAAATCAAGAAGATCGACCGGAACCTCGAGGTCATCATGCTGACGGGACACGCTTCGGTGGACGTGGCGGTCGAGATCATGCGCCTGGGCGGGTACGAGTATCTGCTGAAACCCTGTCCCGTGGAGGAGATCCTCGAGAAAGTGGAAGCGGCCTTCGAGCGAAAAGCCACGCGGGAGTCCCGGTTGAAGAAAGGAGCCGCTAGTCCGGCTCCGACCGTTTGAACGCCTTGGACTGAATGTTGGTGTCCTTCATGAGTCGGTGGAGATACTGGCGTTTTACTCCCAGCTCCCGGGCGGCCTGGGAAACGTTCCCGCCGTGCTTCGAGAGCACCCTGTGAATGAATCGCGATTGGAACTGCTCGATGAGCCGTTCCTTCGCCTCTTTTAGCGGAAGGGCGAACAACTCTTCTTCCCCGGGCCGAGCCGTGCGGGGGGAGGGAGCCGGGGATCCGGGATCGGACAAATAGAGGTCTCCCAGGCGGATGATCCCGTCCTGGGCCATGATCACCCCCCTCTCGACGGTGTTCTCCAGTTCCCGAACGTTTCCCGGCCAAGGCCTTTCCATGAGGTACTCGAGGACGCCTTCGGAAAACCGGGCCTCCTTTCCGTGAAGGGCCCCGTATTTTTCCAGGAAATGGTGGGCCAGGAGCGGAATGTCCTCCGTTCTTTCCCGAAGGGCGGGCAGACGAAGGTTGATGACGTTCAACCGGTAGAACAGGTCCTCCCGGAACTCTCCCTTTCGAATCTTCTCTTCCAGGTTGCGGTTGGTGGCGGCGATGAAACGAATGTCCACCTTGCGGATCGAGGTGGATCCGACCACCTTGTATTCTCCCTCCTGGAGCAGCCGCAGAAGCTTCACCTGCATGGGCGGGCTCAAATCCCCGATCTCGTCCAAAAACAGCGTCCCGCCGTTGGCCTCCTCCACCAGTCCTTTCTTGTCCCGGATCGCCCCCGTGAATGAGCCCCGCAGGTGGCCGAAGAGTTCGCTCTCGATGATGGATTCGGGAAGAGTGCTGCAGTCGATGGGAATGAATTCCTTGTCCTTTCGCAGACTGTGGGTGTGGAGGATGCGAGCCACCAGTTCCTTGCCCGTTCCGCTCTCGCCGGTGAGCAGAACCGTGGCCGAAGTCTTGGCTACCCGGTCGATTCGGCTGTGGAGCCTCTGGATGGCGGGGCTGTTTCCGATGAAGCTGGAAAAGCCGGATTCTCCCGAAAGCCTCTCCCGCAGGTAGGAGTTCTCGCGCTGCAGGCGCTGCCACTTCACGGCCTGGTCCAGAAGGTGGAGGATTCTTTCTTTTCGAAAGGGCTTGGTGATATAATCGAATGCTCCCTTCCGCGTCGCTTCGACGGCGGATTCAATGGAGCCGAATGCCGTCATGACCACCACCGCCGTGAGGGGGTCCTTCGCTTTCACGCATTCCAACACCTGAATGCCGTCCATCCGGGGCATTTTGAGGTCGGTGATGACTACGTTGTAGGCATCGGCCTGCAGCAGGTCCGGGACTCGAAGAGGATCGTCGGTGGTCACGACCTCGTAGGAGGTCTTCTCCGAGACGATCCGCTTGAGAAGGGCCAACATGTCCTTTTCGTCGTCGACGATGAGTATCTTC
>JARKQW010000450.1 GCA_029974695.1 Syntrophobacteraceae bacterium
GTAGGCGTCCTTCACGGGTCAAAGTCCTACGTCCTTCATGACAAGGACGGCCAGATTCTCTAATCCAATTCCATTTCCGCAGGACTGGATTACCCGGGGGTCGGTCCGGAACATGCCCACCTCAAAGACATGGGCAGGGCCCGGTACGAATCCGTGACGGACTTCGAAGCCTTGGAAGCTTTCCGGGAACTCTGGCTGTGTGAAGGCATCATCCCGGCCCTCGAGAGCTCCCATGCCGTCGCCTGGGCCCTGCGGGACGCCCCCAGGCGCCCGCCCTCGGAGGTGATTGTCGTCAATCTTTCGGGCAGGGGCGACAAAGACCTGGGAATCGTGGCAGGCAGGCTCGACCCCCATCAGCCCCAATGAATCGGAACGGAAAGGAGCCACCATGAATCGAATCCGAAAGACGTTTCAGGACCTCGAGGGGCGAAGGGAAAAGGCCCTGGTGGGTTTTGTCACCGCCGGAGATCCGGATATTGCCCGGTCCCGGGAGCTGATCCTGTCCATGTGCCGGGCAGGCCTCGACATCCTCGAGCTGGGAGTGCCGTTTTCGGACCCCACGGCGGACGGTCCCGTCATTCAGCGATCCTCGGCCCGGGCCCTCAGAGCCGGAGTGAATCTCGCAGCGGTCCTTGAGCTCACCCGGGATCTTCGTCGAGAGGTCTCGGTACCCATCATACTTTTCAGCTATTACAACCCTATCCTGGCCTACGGGGCGGATCGTCTGTACGGGGACGCGCTGGCCGCCGGGGCGGACGGCTTGCTGGTGGTGGATCTGCCTCCCGAAGAATCCCAAGAGATGACCTCCCGGTGGCCGGGCCGGGATTTGTGTCTCATTCGTCTTTGCGCTCCCACCACTCCTCCCCGGCGCATGGAATCCATTGCCCGGGGGGCATCGGGCTTTCTGTACCTGGTTTCCATGACGGGGGTGACCGGAAGCGGCGGGCTGGATCTCGAGGAGATTTCCCGAGTGGCGACCTTGCTTCGGACCTGTGCCGATGGGACTCCCATCTGTGTGGGGTTTGGAATTTCCACTCCCGAGCAGGTGAGAGCGGTGGCCTCCGTGGCCGACGGGGTCGTGGTGGGCAGCGCCTTCGAGCGGTTCATGGAATCGGGCCTCGAGGACCCCGACCTGGGGGAGAAGCTGGGAGCGATGGTCCGGGGGCTCAAGGCGGCAACCCGGTTCTAGAGGAAAGCCTCGGGAAACGGGGATGCAGCCGGACCCAGCCGTCCTGTGCGCTCGGGCGAGCCGACGCCGACCCCTCGAGGCGGGCATTTGGCCCCCCCAAAGCCCATGTTCACGACCGGGGATCTGTGGTAAAGAATGCTTGTGACGGATGCCGAGACCCGGGGGAACGAATCACACGGAGAGAAGGTTGCGATGTTCTTCTTCATAGGCGGGGTCCAACCAAAGACGGTGACCCTGGAGGACACTGCCCGGCTTTGCCCCGCTTGCGGGCTGGCCCAGGCGCGGTTGAAACGGATCGACCACTATGTGAGCCTCTTTTTTATTCCCCTTTTTCCGGTAAAGAGGGGGGACCCCGTGGTGATCTGCGATCGATGCGGAGCCGTGTCGGCTCCCCATCCGGGGGTGGGGGAGGTCCCGGTCGTTCTGAAAGGAGGCAACTGCCTTCGATGCGGGTACCCGCTGGATCCAAGTTTTCGGTATTGTCCCCAGTGCGGTGTCCGGGTATAAAGGGGGCGGAAATCCATTGAACCGCGGATCGGATGGGTGAGCGAAATGCCGAACGAGAACAAAATACTCTTTTTCCCCATGGTTGCCCGGCCCTGTATCCTGGAGGTGCTCACGGAGTTTCTCGACGAGCAGGCCAAACGCCTGAAACCGAGGACCTACCGGCGATACGAGGAGGTCGTCGACCTGTTTCGACACTGCATGAACAACTATGGGGTGGACGAACTGACCAATTCCGCCGACATCGTCTTTTACGAGCGGCTTTACTACCAAAAGAATCTCGAATTCACCGCCATTTTTGGGCCTGACAAAATCTTGCCGTGCCTTCCCTACTTTCTCAACTTCTTCATGTTGCGAAAGGTGATGGCTTCGGAGGGACTGCTCGAGGCTGCGGGGACCGTGTCCCGGCGCCTGGTGCGGTGGCTGCTGGAAAACGGCTACGTCAAAGCGGAGGAGGCGGAAGAGGCCGCCAAGGTGGTGATGGGGGCCGCCCGGGAGCTTCCTGCCGCGGAACGGGTGGCGAGGCTGCTGTTCCATTATGCCCAGAGTCATACTCCCCGGTACTGGACCTTGGAACTCGACGATTATTTCACCATCGACAAGGTGAACCCCGGGACCCTGGTTCTCGCCGGGTCCAACACCTCCGCCCTCGTGGAGCTGAAAGTGCCCAAAGAGATCACGGACCAGTGCAAGGAAGGCTGGCAAATCAGCCTGCTTCTGGGAAAGACCCAGGGCGGCTGGTCCATTCTCGAGACGGGAAACGTTTATCCTTCCTGATCTTTGCGCCACCCTGATCTTTGCACCATATGAAAGGGGCGGACCCGTGCGGCCCGCCCCTCTTCGATGAAAGACCCCTCTGCCGATCCTTCTTCGGCAAAAACCTACTTCAAGCAGGAATTGACAAAATCCCAGTTGATGAGGTGCTCGATGAAGGTTGCCAGGTAGTCCGGCCTTCGATTCTGGTAATCCAGGTAATAGGCATGCTCCCACACATCCACGGTCAGGAGGGGGATCATGCCGTGGGCCAGGGGGGTATCGGCGTTGGCCGTCTTGGTGATTTGCAGCTTCCCGTTGTGGAGAACGAGCCAGGCCCAGCCGCTGCCGAATTGGGTCATGCCGGCGTTCTTGAGCTCCTCGACGAATTTCTGATAGCCTCCCAGGTCCGCGTCGATCTTCTGGGCGATGGGTCCCGTAGGAGCTCCTCCTCCGCCGGGCTTCATGCATTTCCAGTAAAAGGAATGGTTCCATGCCTGGGCCACGTTGTTGAATACGCCTGCTTTGGAGGGATCTCCGGCCGTCTTCTCGATGATGGTTTCCACGCTTTCCTTGGCCAGCTCCGAGCCCTCCAATAGCTTGTTGGCGTTGTCCACGTAGGCCTTGTGATGCTTTCCGTGGTGGAAATCCAGGGTCTTGGCGCTGATGTGCGGCTCCAGGGCCTCTTTTGCAAAAGGCAGGTCAGGCAACGTCACGATCATAACTCCTCCTTGTTCGCTAGAGTCTTTGGGGGGTTTAGGGAATGACTATCCGACTACACCGGAAATGCTGAGATCCGAACCGGGTGGCTGGGGAAGCTGCCGTCGTCCGCCGATGGTCCGCGCAGACGGCCGAAGGGCCGGAAACCCTCGCCAACGAAACGTTTGATAAGCATCGGTCGGAATGAATTCAAGCGCGAGCGCCGATTATTTTGGCTCCCCCGGCCTGCCGGCGACGGTTCGACCTTCCCGTCCGGTCCGGAGGGGAAGGCCTCGATAGGGATGAAGAAGGGATGACCCTCAGAAGCCGAATTCAGCCAGGAGAGAGTCGATATCGTCCTGGGAATTGACCGCCCCCGCCACCTTCTCGTGGGCGGGACCGTAGAGTTCCTTTTCCTTCTTCCTGGTTACCCCGGATTTAACCCCGAAGGTTCGAACCAGGTTGATCAGCTTGGATTCGAGGTCCTTTTGAAACTCCACGACCTTGTTGATTACCTGGCCGGTGAGGTCCTGGTAGCTCTGGGATGTGAGGATGGTCGTCAGGTGCTCCTGGTTGGCGGAAATGGATTCCTTGAGCTCCCGGAGAATCCGCGAGCTTTCGTCCATGCGTTCGTGGGCGACTTCTCCTATGGGTTTGAGGCGGGCGAGATGTTGCTCGATCTTCGAGAGCCGCTCCAGATCCTGTCGGATTCGATTCTGTATGGCTTCGGCATGGTCCAGGGTGGTGTTGGCCGCCTCTTCGGTGAGCTTGAGAAGGTGCTCGAGGCGGTTTTCCGAATCGGGAATGCTGTCCTCGACGAGCTCCCTGAGATCGGGGGTCAACGTCTGGGACAAACCCCGGATGGAATCATGGATCACCCGGGCCAGGGTGCCGATCTCCCGGTACAGTTCATCCTCTCCCTGGAACCCGGCCAGGTCCTCCAGGACCGCCTGAGCGTGTTCGAGGTTTCCCTCGGCAAAAGACGCCATGAACTCCTTGATGGATTTTAGGATGTTGTTGGAGCGCTCATCCTGGGTGGGAAGGACCTGGGAGAAGTCCTCTTCCGGGTCAAAAGGAGACAGGAGAAACTTGATCTTTTCCAGGCAGGCGGCCGGAAACTCGAGTTTGAAGGAATCCCCGCCGGAACCGAGGGAGGTTTCGATCTTTCCGCCCAGGCTGCTTGCCACTCGATTGAGGCCGGAGATGGCCGGGGATTCGGGGAGCGGCGGAACCGACGGCGCCTCCGGGTCCCGGCGGGACGGGGGAGCGTTGGGAGACCCGCCGGGCGTTTCCTTCCGGTCCCTGGCCGAAAGCTCGAGGGGTTCAAACCCCAGCAGTTCCATGGCTTCCACAATGGCGGATCGGACGGCCTCGAGAGTGCGCTCCTCCAATCCGCGGCGGAGGGCTTCGAGGGCGAAGTTCAGAGCCATGAACTGTTCGGGACCCAGGGACGGGTGATCCGTGTACTCGGCCATTTTGGCCGCGGCCCCCGAGAGTCCCTTGATGCCGTGGCGAGCGGAAGCAGCCCGCAGCTCCATAATGGCCTTTCGAACCTTTCGCAACACTTTGTCGGGAGGCTGGAGCCCCCCTTCCAAGGTGGCCAGTTCCTGTTCGGCCTTCTTGAGAATCTCGATGAGTTCGGTCAACTCACCATTTGCCGCCATGTCGCATCCTTCATCGTAGTTGCGGGGACGCCGCCCTTTCCGAACGGATAACCCGGCCGGGCGGGCAGTGTTTACGAACCGGAGGCCGGGTCCCGGTCGGGTCTCTTACTGAAAGGGATCTTTCAATAGAATGGTTTCTTCCCGGGCGGGTCCCACTGAGACGATCCCGATGGGAACGCCGGAGAGCTCCTCGACGGCTTCCAGGTAGCGGCGGGTGTTGAGGGGAAGGTCCTGGTAGCGGCGAATCCCCCGAAGGTCCTCCTCCCAGCCGTCGAATTCCCGGCAGACGGGCTCGCACTTTTCCAGGGCTTCCAGTTCCGGGGGAACCATGTCCAGGCTTCGGGTGCCGCAACGGTAGCTCACGCAAATTTTGAGCTTGGGGATTCCCGTCAACACGTCCAGCTTGGTGATGATCAAGCCCGCCAGACCGTTGAGCCGGACGGCGGAATTCACCACCACCATGTCGAGCCAGCCGCACCGTCGGGGTCGACCCGTGGTGGAGCCGAATTCCCCTCCCACCGCTCGAATCCTCTCCCCGGTTTCGTCCTCGAGCTCCGTGGGGAAAGGACCGCCCCCCACCCGCGTGGTGTAGGCCTTTACGACCCCCAGGACGGCGTGGATCCGGGTGGGGCCGATGCCGGATCCGCAGCAGGCGTTTCCGGCAACCGTATTGGATGAGGTGACGTAAGGATAGGTGCCGTGGTCTATGTCAAGGTGAGTGCCCTGGGCCCCCTCAAAATGAATGTGTCGGTTCTCTCTAACCGATTGCTGAAGGCGCTCGGAGACGTTATCGGCAAAGGGGGCCAGTCGACGCCCGTAGGCCAGGTATTCCTCGGCGACGGCGTCGACCTCGAGGGGGCTTGCCCCAAAGAAATGCTCGAGCAGGAAGTTCTTTTCCTTCAGGTTGCGTTCGAGCTTGCTTCGCAGGGCTTGCTCGTCGAAAAGATCGTGAAGACGGATTCCCGATCGGCAGACTTTGTCTTCGTAGCAGGGTCCGATTCCCCGACCGGTGGTGCCGATCTTTCCGTGCCCCTTGGCGTTCTCCCGGGCCAGGTCCAGGGCCCTGTGGTACGGCATGATGATGTGGGTATAGCGGCTGATGACCAAGTTGTCCGGAGTTACGGACCGCCCGAGGCCGTTCAACCGGTCCATTTCCTGGAGGAGCACTCCGGGGTCCAGCACCACCCCGTTTCCAATCATGCACACTTTGCCGGGGTGGAGGATTCCCGACGGAATCAGGTGGAAAATGTACTGGGTGCCTTCCACCACGAGGGTATGGCCGGCGTTGTTGCCCCCCTGGAAACGAACCACGCAATCCGCTTTTTCCGTGAGCAGATCGACGACTTTTCCTTTCCCCTCATCCCCCCATTGAGTCCCGATGACCACCACATTCGCCATAATGCTCTCTTTCAAAAAGAAACGAATCGAACGGGCTTTCCACACGGTCGTTCCATAGGTTGAACCCCTTTTCCCGGGCACGATTTTCCGGCGTTGGCCGTTGCGCCCAACGTCCCGCAAATCCCGGGATTGTCCCCGTCCCGACGGGGTGCGCAATGGCGATCGGGCTGTGCCGGGGTCGATCCTCCCGGAAATCCCGGTATGGCACCCGGGGACCCGCAGAGGGCCTCTGCCCGAAACACCAGCGTTACCTGTAATGAAAAAAACGACTTGTGTCAAAGGGTAATCCAAAACCCGTCCGGGCGCGCCGGGTCTCCCCCGGGGCCGCCTGCCCCCGAGCTTTCCGCCCTTGACATCCTGCGGTTTCTTGCGTAGTGTGCAGGCATCGCTTGGCAAGATCCTGAGGTAGGGACCACAACGTTTCATCCATTGCCGATTTTAGCCGCACAAGAATCCAACGCTCGACGGGTCTGAACGATCAAGCATCCCCGTGGCCGGGCCGTAGGTCTTCTCAGGCGTACCGGGGAGGAAAGGGAAAGTTCCAGATGACTCGTTTCCTGTTCAGTCTCCGATTTCGCATCCTTCTCATCGTGTTTCTGGCCGTACTGCCTGCTCTGCTGTTGGTGTTGCGAACCGGCTTCGAACTGCGACGTATGGCCGTTGCCAAAGCCCGGGACCATGCCCTGAGCCTGGTTCATGTGGCCTCCATGGACTACAAGCTCTTGGTCCAGGAGACGCACCATTTCTTGATTGCTCTTGCGGAGCGTTCCGCAGTGCGCAACGGAGACCGGGCCCGGTGTTCTCCCTTGTTTGCAGGACTGCTCCGGGAAAACACCCATTACACCAATATCGGTCTCATCGACCTCGATGGGAGATTCGTCTGCAGTGCCATCCCAGCCGAACATCCCGTGGACGTATCGGACCGCTCTTACTTCCGGAGGGTCCTCGAAACCCGGGAGTTGGTCATAGGGGATTTCCAGGTGGGCCGCATCAGCGGCAAGGCATCCCTCACCTTCGCGTACCCGGTCCTGGACGCCGAGGAACGGGTGGAGGCGGTGGTCGTGGCCGACCTGGATCTGGCCTGGCTCAACGACCTGGGAACCAACGCCCGATTGCCCGACGGGGCGACCCTGACCCTGCTGGATTCCCACGGGATCGTCATGGCTCATTACCCGAATCCCCAAGAACGGATCGGCAAGTCCTTTTACGAAAATGGGGTCAAAGACTTGTTCCCGGCCGAAGGGGAACGGGTGGCGGAGGTCCGGGGTTCCGAAGGAAGGCATCGTTTCTATGCCTGTACGGACCTGGCGGCTCCCCACCAAGGAACGGTCTGCTTGGGAATCCCTAAAGAAACGATCCTGTCCGAAGCGGACTACATCCTGCGCGAAAACCTGGTTGCCGTCGGGGGCGCGGGACTCCTGGCGCTGATTGCCGCCTGGGGGTTGGGGCAGTTCTTCATGATGCGAAAGATCGACGTCCTGGTGGACACTTCCCGGAGGCTGGCCGAGGGAGACCTGGGTCACCGAACGGGAATTGCGCCGGGAAGGAGCGAAATTCGCCAGCTGGCCCAGGCCTTCGACGAGATGGCCGACAGGCTGCAATTGCGCCGAGAGGAGCGGGATCGAATGGAAGATGCCTTGAGGCAGTCCGAGGCCAAGTTCCGCACCCTGGTGGAACAGATTCCCGCCATTACCTACGTGGCTTCCCTGGATTCTCAGAGCACCAGCCTCTATGTGAGCCCTCAATCCCAAACGATCCTGGGCTTCGACGAGGAGGACTACCGTGCCGATCCCGATCTCTGGAGAAAAAGGCTTCACCCCGAGGACCGGGACCGGGTCATGGAAGAATTGGCTCGCTGCCATGCCGACAACGAGCTCTTTGTTTCCGAATACCGCATGATCGCAAAGGATGACCGGGTTGTGTGGTTCCGGGACGAGGCCCGGGTGGTGCGGGATGAATCGGGACTGCCCCTGTTCTTGCAGGGAGTGATGGTGGACATTACCGAGCAGAAGCGAACTTCCGAGGCCCTCCGGGAGTCGGAAGCCCTGGCCGGGATCATCCTGGAAAACATCTCCGACACCGTTTTCATCACCGACGATGCGGGGGGGGTCACCTACGTTTCCCCGGGCACCGGGGGAATTTTCGGGTTGTCTCCCCAGGAAGTCTATGCCCTGGGCAACATCAGCCGCCTCCTGGGCTCGGACCTCTTTGATCCCGACGCCTTGAAGGAATCGGGAGAACTCCAGGACATCGAAAGGGAGGTCGTGGACGGGAGAGGAAAGAAACACGCCCTCCTGGTGAACGTGAAGCGCGTGAACATCAAGGGTGGAACGGTTTTCTACACTTGTCGCGACATCTCCGTGCGCAAGAGGATGGAGAATGCCCTGCGGAGAGCCCGCGATGAACTGGAACTGAGGGTGGAGCAGAGAACCGCGGAGTTGGCGGCGCTCAATGAGGAACTGCGGGGGGAGATCCTCACGCGCCGGAGAGCCGAAGAAGCCGTGCGGGAGGCCATGGAAAAGCTCAAATTCTTCGCCTATTCCGTCATGCACGACCTCAAGAGCCCGTCCATCGCCGTTCACGGCCTCACGAACCTTCTTAAAAAACGCTGCAGCAATGCCATGGATGAAAAGAGCATGCTCTTTTGCGACCAGATCATCAAGGCATCCGAGCACGTCGCCGCTCTCGTGGACAAGATCAACGTCTTCATTGCCACCAAGGAAAGCCCCCTGGTCCTCGAGGCCGTCAGCACCCGGGAGATCTTCGGGACCCTCATGGAAGAGTTCTCGGCCAAGCTCACCCGTCGCCGGGTTTCATGGGTCCAACCGGAGGAGGTCGTCGAGGTCCGGGCGGATCGAATGTTGTTGCTTCGGGCCCTGAGGAACTACGTGGACAATGCTCTGAAATACGGCGGGGAGCGGTTGAGCGAAATCCGCATCGGGTACGAGGAGTCCGAATCGGTCCACATCTTTTCCGTCAGCGATAACGGGGAAGGGGTGACCGGGAAGGATTCGGAGAAGATCTTCGAGATGTTCCACCGGAACCACACCTCCCGGGGGATCGAGGGAGCGGGGCTGGGTCTGGCCATTGTTCGAGAGATTGCGGAGCAGCACGGCGGGAAGGTCTGGATGCGCCCCCGGTCCGACCAGGGCTCCATATTCTACCTATCCATCGCCAAGGATTTGCCGGACAAAGACACGCCTGCCGCCCGGGCGTGGGCGGGGAACGGGTGAGGATCGCCCCGGGAGGGGAAGCCATCCTCCCTTCCCGGGCGAAACGGTATGGCACCGGGGGATCGATCTGCCCGGGAACCGATTTGAAAGACCTTTCTAGGCCTTGGCGCGCCGGGCTTTCTCAGACCCTTCTCATGCTGCGCAGCCTGCGGATCCGGTCCTCGATGGGCGGATGAGTGCTGAAAAGGTTCACCAAACTCTTTCCCGAAAGCGGGTTCACGATGAAAAGATGCGCCGTGGCAGGCTTGGCATCCTCCATGGGAATCTGGTGGGAAGCCAGGGACAGCTTCTCGAGGGCCCGAGCCAGGGATTCGGGTCGATGGGACAGTCGGGCCCCCGTTTCGTCGGCCAGGTACTCCCGGGACCGGGAGATGGCCATTTGAATGAGCATGGCCGCGATGGGAGCCACGACGGCCATGACGAGAAATCCCAGGATTCCTCCCCCGTGGTCCTCGTCGTCACTGCCCCGAAATCCTCCAAAGATCGCTCCCCATCTCGCCATGTCGGCCAGTACCATGACGGCTCCC
Source organism: Syntrophobacteraceae bacterium (assembly GCA_029974695.1). Lineage (GTDB taxonomy): Bacteria > Desulfobacterota > Syntrophobacteria > Syntrophobacterales > Syntrophobacteraceae > JAGPLX01. Next base: position 9,968 of record JARKQW010000450.1, read on the forward strand.
GCCAGAGTGGCGGCAATGGAACTCACCAAAATGTCACGATTCTTGATGTGCCCAATCTCGTGGGCCAGGACACCCCGGATTTCCTCGGGGGTCAGCAGCCGCCAAAGCCCTTCGGTAACGGCCACGACGGCGTTTTCGGGATTCCGGCCGGTAGCGAAGGCGTTGGGGGTTTCCTCGGGAATCCAGTAGATCCGGGGCATGGGAATGTTTGCCTCGGCGGCCAGTTCCCTCACCATACGATAGATGTCCGGGGCCTCGCGCTGATCCAAAGGTTGAGCCCGGTACATGGCCAGCACCAGGCGGTCCGAAAACCAGTAGCTTCCCAGGTTCATAAGGGCCGCCAGCATGAGGGCGATGATCATCCCGTTCGAGCCTCCGAAGAAGTGCCCGATCCACACGATGAGCAAGGTCAGCACGGCCAACAGAACGGTCGTACGGAAACGGCTGTCCATCTTATTTTCCCTCCTGACAAAAAAACCGATCGATTCAAGGGTCTTGGAGTCACAACCGGGTAATATCTCGTGCTTTTTCAAATTTCATCCCCAACTTAACCAAGGGCCTCCCGAGTGTCAAGGCAAAGCCCCCGGGGCATCCGTCTCGATCCCTCCGGCCATCCGTCCGGATCCCGGTGATGTTTTTCCTTCCCTGCTTCGCAGGGTGTTGAAAAAGCAACAAATATGCGTGCTTTATTTTCAGGTTTGATGTAGAATCATCTCATTGAAATCGTTTAGAAAAGATGGAGATGATTCATGAGGACCCCCGATCACCGGCAGCAAAAAATGTTCTTCTACGT
>JARKQW010000511.1 GCA_029974695.1 Syntrophobacteraceae bacterium
CCGTACCGCCGCGTTTCGGCAAACGGGTTGGCACCGTCCGTTGCCGTCCGACTAAGGAATTGGAGATAAACCTGAAACCCCGTCTTGCGGCAGGGCGGCTTCATCCCTAACCCACCAACACAAAAGGAGAATCAGGCCGCACGGCATGGTAACACAAATCTTTCCCGGGTGTGAAACCGGAAAATGGGAGGCAGGAGCAAAGAGAACCCGGGCGTACAAACGCTTGCCTCGAAAACTCAGGGCGGAGCAAGCCCCTTTCCATGGCCGTACGATCCTTCGATAAGATTTGACGCTCTCGGCCTACACGGGTACATTTCCGCCGTGTGCAGGCGGATCATCCTCAACCGAATCCCGGATGCCTTGCCGGATATCCCCATTGTTTTCCTGTGCGGCGCAAGGCCACCAGGAAAGAGCACCTTTGTCCGGGAAATCGGGCTGGGTCGTGTCCGGCCCGTTGTGCGAATCGGGATGACGCCGGGGGCCTTCCCCCTTCCGCTCACGGGCGGGGCCGCAAGTGGATGTCGCTGCGCAGGACAGTGGGGGAAGGTCAATGTCGGAACCACCTCGGGGAGAAGATAAAGCCGGATGATTGTTCTCCATTCCGCCATCGGCGAAGCGGGTCTCTACCTATGGGGGGAGAGCCCGTCCGAAGGGCAGGCCGGGCCGCGAAGGAGGCCCGGAAGAAAGCCCAAAGCACCATCCACCAAGCCGCTCCCTTACGACGCGGGACCGGAAGCCCTCGGAGAGGCGCTTTCCGAAGGGGGAATGGCTGCGGGGAAAACGGGGATTGAACCGCTCAAGGGGTTTGTGTGGATACCCTCGGCGGGAAGCATTCCGGCGGCATCGAGCCCCCTCATAGCCGAACCGCCCGGCGTGGAGGGGAAGGTGCAGGTTTCTCCGTGGGTTGTCTCCATTCTCGCCCTGGATGGTTCCAGGAGCTTCGAATTCCTCTGCCGTTGTGTGGGCAAGACGATCCTTTCCCCCGGAACCATCCTGGGAGACGACCTCCTTTTTCTCACAAAAGCCATGCAGTTTGCCGCCGCGCTCGTGGCGAAGCAGCAGTTCTTGCCCGGCGTGGCACGGGTCGGGAGAAGCTATTTTGCCAGGTGGAAGCCCGTGTTTTTGGGTGCCGACGGAGAACGGCTCGGCAGGCTCGCCGGGGCCATGCCGTCCGCCTGCAGGGCCGTCCAGTTCCAGGCCGACTCGCCGCCCGAGACCCCTTCCCTCACCCTCCTTTCCAACTTCGTGGGAGGCATGGTCGATCACCTGGTTCGCTTCTCCGCCGCTCCGGGTCCGTTCGAGCCGCTGCCGTCCAGGGGAAGGAAGAAGGCCGCCGTTTTCGACAGTATCCACGACCAGTGGCTTCATGCGTTAGGCACCCCGGACGGAAAGATGGACGGGAGCGAAGCCGAGCTTGCCCGATTCGCTCTCCAGGTCGAGGACTGGCACCGGCCGGTGACAACCTCGGCTGCAAGCGCCTTCAGGCTTTGCTTCCGTCTGGATGAGCCCGGGCCGGCAGTCGAGGCAGCCTCGACCGGAAGACGAGGTGGGGCGAGTCCGCAGGACGGTGAAGGCTGGACGGTTCACTACCTTCTCCAGGCCGCCGACGATCCCAGCCTTCTCGTGCCGGCCGAGCACGCCTGGGCGGCCAGGGGCCGCAGGGCGTCGGTGCTCAAGCGGGAGAATTTCAATCCCAGGGAGTATCTTCTCTGCGCCCTGGGGCAGGCCTCCGGCCTATGCCCAAACATCGAGGCGAGCCTCAAGGGCCCCGTCCCCCGGGGTTACCGTCTCGATACCAGCGGGGCGTACGACTTTTTGACCCAAAGAGCTTGGGCGCTCGAGCAGGCCGGGTTCGGAGTCCTGCTTCCCGCCTGGTGGACGCGCAAGGGCACCAAGCTCAAGCTCACCGCCCGTGCCGGGGTGAAAAGTCCCCGGATGCAGGCCAAGGCAGGCCTTGGCCTCGATGAGATCGTTCAGTTCAACTGGGAGCTCGCCCTGGGCGGCGAACCGCTCACCTTCAAGGAACTCCAGGAACTCGCCCGGCTCAAATCACCCCTTGTG
>JARKQW010000004.1 GCA_029974695.1 Syntrophobacteraceae bacterium
GCCAACAGCAACGCCAGCAGCAGATGCAGCAGCGTCAACAACAACAGCAGCAGCGTCAGCAGCAGATGCAGCAGCGCCAGCAACAACAGCAACAACGCCAGCAGCAGATGCAGCAGCGTCAACAACAACAGCAGCAGCGTCAGCAGCAAGGACAACAGGGAAAACACAAGCGGGATAAGGAGTAGGAAAGACCCGCCGAAATGCAGCGGGGACTTTTTTCAAACTCATGCCGGGCGTATCCGCATCAAGACTCCAGAGAGTCGTGATGCGGATCCGTCATTCTCCCGGGAGGCCTCTTCAGGACAAGTTGCCCTGCTCCCGGCGGGCCCCTTGAAGAACGAGAAAAGGGTGCGGGAAGATCTCCATCGGTCTCCAACACCCTTTATCTTTTATCGGGGTGACTCCCCCTGGTCTGCGCAAAAGCAGTCGCACGGCTGAAGGGAGCCGACAATCCCCGAGCCACCCGGCAGGGGGGGGTGGCACAGGAGGGGCATCAGGTGGACTTCTTCTTGACGTCCGAGACTTTTTTCATGGCTTTGCCGCAGGCGCATTTGCCCGGAAGCTGGCTGATGGTGCCGCAGTCACAACCCGGCCCGCAGGCACAGGCATATTTCCCAATGGTTTTGAACACCGTTTCCTTCTTGCCGACAAGCATGGTGGCTTTGCCTTCTTCAACCTTGACGACCTTGGCCTTGACCAGCTTTCTCTTGCAAACGCACTTGCCCGGCTTCATGGCGATGGTGTCGCAGGGACAGCCCTTGCCGCATCCGCAAACGTAGACTTCGTCGCCCACCTTGAGATCGAGCCTTCCGGACTCTTCGGCAAAGGACACCGAAACAAGGGTCAAGGCAAAGGCCAGGATCAGGGGAACCAGGAATGCCCTCTTCATACCTCACCTCCTTTTGTGCATGATGAATAGGGGACGGTCCTTGACGGGGAATTCAGTCTACACCATCGCCGGCCGGAAAATCCAAGCAAATCCTCACAAAGGGCGGGAAACTCCTACTTCACCGTCTCCCGATAGATGTCCAGATAGGTCGCTATCATGACCTCATCAAAGCCGGCCAGGGCACCCCCGTGTTTTCGAATGTACTCTTCGGCATCCCGTCTGCTCGCGAAGGCCCATTTGGCACGTTCACTCATCACCCCCGGCTTGTCCCCTCCGATGATCCAGACGGCCCTTTCCGCATCGATCAACGATCTTTTCTTGTAGTCCCCTACCAGAAGCTTGACCGGGGTCCTGTCAATGCTCTTGGCAAGGTCCAGAGCAGCACAGTTGATACTGCACGCCCCCACGGTGCTGCGATCGTCGTAGCGGATGACCACACGGCTGTAGGCAAAGCACTTTCGGTCCATACCGCAAAAGAAACACGAAGGGCAGCTCTTGAGGTCCTGTGCCGTAAGTCTGCCGCCCAGGGCGGTTCCCCCCCCAGCACAGAGCAAGATGCTTAGCACGATTGCAGCCGGCCCCATAACGCACTTGGGCCTGGGGCGAGGACTTTCCGGCCGGTCCGAGGGCTCCGTGTTCCGGGCAGCGTCCCGCTCCCCTATGGGATTCCTTCCGCACTGAACCTTTCTTTTCGAGGATCCCTGCCCAAGGGGCAGGTCCCTTTCTTTCATCCGGTAGGCATCCTCTCCACGGGCGGGAGGAGGAGGGCCTCTTCTTCGACGCATGACGACACCTCCTTTGTGGGTCCCGAAACCGATCCTTGTGGGTTCCCGGGATTTCATTGTATAGAGTTGCTTGTTCCCTTTGATACCTCGGTTCGGGAGAATGGGTATTCCAACAATCCTGTAATTGTCGCCGGGGGATCGGGTATTTCTTGACTACTATCCGTCCTTTCGACCCGGGATGTAGGTCCTGTCTCGGAGGAATCTTTCTAGGATCAGCCATCGATTCGAGGGACCGGCTGCTTGGTCTCTCGCCGGGCTTGGAGGTCGCACCGGGTGAAAGGTGGAGGCGTGTTACTTGTCGCGGCTGATTGGCCGTCCGGAGGAAAGCGGCAACGGGGGGAGGAAGCATGAAGGAGATATTCGCCCTCGTTTTTTTCGGCATTCTGGCGGGTGCGACCATCATCCTGGCAGTCCGCCGACGCATTGGTCCGACCTTGACCATCACCCTGCTTATCTTTTCCCTGTCGTCGGGATTCCTCATTGCCAACTACGATTGGCTTCAAAGAATGCACGGGCATTGCCCTGACGGCGAATACGACCGCATGCAACTGACGGCCCTTAGGAACCAAGCTGTGAGGGACTTCGCTCAGATCGCCCGGCGCGAGGCGGAAGATCTCGCAAGCAGGGGCGATCGAATCGCTCAAGATCTGGAAAACTGGGAAAGCCGGTTGAAAGCGGCGGAATCGGTGGTTCAGTCCATGAAGAACCTGGAGGAGGAAATCCGCCGTCAAGAGCGCAGCCTGAAGGAAAGCAACGAACGACTCGAAAAGGGGCGTCAGCAAATCATGGCGGCCTACCAGGACATGGCGGAACTGGCCCTGATGACGGTAAGACTCGCCTGGCTGCAGATCCAGACCAAGGACGACTCTAACAGCGTTCGTGCCCGGACCGCCACCCAACAAATGCTGGATCTTCTGGATCAGATCGTCGTGTTGGTCATTGCGGACCCTGAGGCCAGAGCCAGGTTCTATGACGAAGTCATGACCTCCTTGCCCCCCAAAGAGCAGAATCCTTAACTTGATTCTGGTGGAAGCCGTTCGAACGATTGGATACGGGCAAAGGCGGGGAATTTCCGGGTGAGAAAAGACCCGTTTTTCCTTTGCGAAAACGATTTGCCGCCCTGGTTCTTCGGGCGGGGAAGGATCGGTCATGATGCTGGTGTCCTTGCCGATCATGTTCCTGCTGATTGCGGTGATGTCGGGGATTCTCGGCTTTACGGGACTTATCGGGGGAGCTTCGTGGGTGGCTCAGATTTCATTCCTGGTCTTTCTGGTCGCATTTCTCTATGCGTCCATTCGTGGCAGGGGAAAAGCGCCCCCGCCATAAGTGCGCAAGAGCGGGCCCGGTTCCGCCCCGGGAAACGGCCGGGGGGGACCCGGTGAGGCTGCAATTGGACTTCGTCCCGTCCTCGAAGGCGCAGGGAGTCGAGGATCGAGGGAGGGTCCCTCAGGAATCCCCGCCGCCTTCGATATCCCGGCGGGTGCGTTCCCTGCCTCCCCGCCGGAGGGCAGGAAACTCCGTCAACAAGGCCGGGTCGGGGGATGGGAATGAGAGAGGAGTCCGCCATCAGGGATTCGGCTCACTTCTCTTTCGTTTCCCCATGCCCCTTTTGCTCCGATTTTTCAAAGGTCTTTGCCCCTCCACATTGTGGGCATTTCTGGGGCTTGCATCGCCCCTCCTTCTCGAAGCCGCATTGGCTGCATTGGAAGACGCCCATTTCTTCTACCTCCTTGATCCGCAAAAGGAAAAATCCGGCCTATGGGTTCATGGGCCCCTGGGGGACCGGGCTACCGGGGAAATCCCGGGCCTCCTCAGACGCGGCCCTGTACTCTTTGCGCTAAATCAAGTGCGCCGTCAAGTAGTCGATGGTGACAGGGAGATTCAGTTCCAGTTTTCGCAGGAACTGGAGGCTGATGCGGGCCTTCTTGAGACTACATTGGTACATATGCCCGCCCCGGGTCCGGTCGGCCGTCAGGAAATGAAGATGATACCCGGCCATGCTGATGGACTTGATGAAGCGCGGAGTGTAGAAACCGGAGAGGGTCCCCTCGATGTCCCCAAACTCGCGCAGGGAAGGAGTCACGGAGGAGATTGGCTGGGAGGGGGACTGTTTGGATACGGACCAGACCTTTACGTTGGAGAAGAGCCCATCCACCCGCACGGCGTAGAATAGGTTCTCGGATGGGATGAGCCGGTCCAATAGGTTCTTGAAGCCTGCATATTCCAGTTCACCCTCGAATTCTTCGACGGTGGTGGGGTGAAAGGCGGTAACGCAGGCGAATGGGGTCTCCACTTCATCCCTCACGATCAGGGCGGTCCCGTCGGCCTTCAACTGGTAGACCACCCCATCCAGCATCACCATTTCCCCATCCAGGTGATTGAAGGTCCCCAGGCCGAAATCCCCGTGGGATCGCAGTTCCGCCAAGCGGGTGTTTTCCTCGTAGAATCCCTTCATCAGGGCGTCCACCGGTGCGGAGAGGTAGAGGGCCTCGGTCCTTTCTTCCCCACGGAGAAATTGCCCCAGGGCCTGTTCCATGAGTTCGGGGAGCTCCCGGCCTGTGCTTTCACGGACCGCATCGAGGCCCGCAACCAGGTCTCGAGGTAGATCCACGGTGATTTTCACGGTATCCTTGGACTGAAGAGGGTCTTTCATGTGGAGCTCCTTTCACACGGGATGGCCGCCCACGGGGTCTGCGGCTCGAGGCAAAGGAACAAGGCATCATTGATCTCCCATAACCCTCGGCGGTGCCCGGGAGAACATCGAGACGAGGCCGGCCCGTCGGGATAGGAGCGCATTCTAACACAGCAGGCAATCCCCGGAAATGGAACTTCCGCGGAGGCAACCCGGCATTTCACCCACAACCTTCCTTCCTCCGACGCTTGTTTGCAGACCCCGACTATGAACAGGGGGGCGCAATTCGCGCCGCCCCGCCGGGGTGGAGTTTGTACGAGGCACAGGAGGCCGGTTATTGTGGTATCGGGACCGTTTGTATGTTACAGAACCTGCCGGGGTACCGAATCGTCGTGGGGAATTTGCCGGACCGCAGCCCACGGCAACGGTCCGACCGACGAAAAGCTGGTTGAGACCCCCGTCTTCGCCTTCAAGATCCGCTCAAGTCGTGGAGGAAAATCATGTCGGACACTTTGTCCCGGGACACTGTTACGGAAAAGATTTCGGTGGTGGAAGGAATGATTCCCGTCCAGGGCGGGCGCGTGTGGCACAGGACCGTGGGGGCCGACCGCAAGAAGGTTCCCCTCTTGGTCCTTCATGGCGGGCCGGGAGCTCCTCATGACTATCTCGAACCCCTGGAGCATCTGGGCAAGGACCGGCCGGTGGTGTTTTATGACCAGCTCGGGTGCGGCAACTCGGATCGGCCCGATGACCCGACCTTATGGACGCTGGATCGTTTCGTCGATGAATTAGCCCAGGTTCGGGAGGCCCTTGACCTCCAGCGGCTCCACATCCTGGGCCAGTCGTGGGGAACCATGCTGGCCGTGGAATATGTCCTGACCCGAAAACCGGAAGGAGTCCTCAGCCTGATCCTCTCGGGTCCGTGCCTCAGCGTCTCCCGCTTCATCGAAGACCAAAAGGCCTACCTCCTCGACTTTCCCCAAGACGTCCAGGAGACCATCCGGCGAAGCGAAGAATCCGGGGATTTCCGTTCCCGGGAATACCAAGACGCCATGATCATGTACTTTTCCCGTCACCTGTGTCGGCTCCAACCGTGGCCCAACTGCCTGATCGAGACTCTCGAAAAAATGGGTCTGAATGTCTACGAGACCATGTGGGGTCCAAGCGAATTCACTCTGACCGGGACTCTGAAGGATTTCGAGCGGGCCGAGCGTCTCAAGGAGATCATGCTTCCCACCTTGTTCACGTGCGGCCGACACGATGAAGCGACTCCCGACACCACCCGATTCTACCAGGAGATGCTTCCGGGATCCAGGATGGCCGTGTTGGACGACGCCTCCCATGAGCATCACCTGGAACAACCCGTGCGCTACCTGGAAACCGTGCGGCAGTTCCTGGGGGAAATCGAAGAGTAGCCCAGGGGACTGCTCTTCTCGAAGACCCTCAATCCTCTCGTTTCCGCCCTCTTGGGATGCCGCGGTCTTCCACGACGGGCTTATCCCGCCGGGCAGCCCGAAGACGAGGGGGGCGAAAGAGTCATCTTCCCGCGGGGATGTAGCCGGAGGTCCTCTTTTCCTCCCGGACTTCCGGCTTTTGGGAAAACAGCTTTTCGATTCGAATCGAACCTCCACAGTTGGGACATCGGTCCACCACCCTGGGCTTTTTATTCCCATCCTTCTCCAAGGCGAACGGATTCTCCCCGTCGATGAAAAAGGTCTTCGTCGCCGGAAAGACGGTTTCTTTGGCATAGAGGATGGCATGTCCGCACTTATGGTACAGCCTTTCAACTTTCATCATTGTGACTTTCTTTCGGGTTCGAAAAAGGGCTTCGAAAAGCCCGGTTATTTCTTCCGTGGCGCAAGGTTTCACCGTTTAATTCGGATCATGGAGCTCCGAACATTAACCCGAAGTTCCAAGGAACAAGCCTTTCTGCTTCGTTTCCTACCACAACCTCCCGGATTTGGTATTCGCTGCCCTCGATCTTCGTGACGGCATCGGCTCAAACTGGCGAATTTTTCGGGATATGATCCCAGGTTGCATTCACCGGATACCCAATATATCCTCCATGAAATCAAGGTATTCAGTCAGGAGGAGTGAAATACGAGGATACCAAAGCCCTTGCCGAAAGGGGCCGCCGAGTCATTGCGCAAAAGACTGACGGAAGTCCGGAGCAAATCTAAACTTCAGAGGGTTCAGCGTATCTGGCTGAGAGCTTCCCTTGAGCTTTCCTCCACTCCCATTGCGGTTGCAATCGATTGACATCCACGCCCGGAAAAGAAGTTTCAGTCCGAGTGCCCGGAATGTGTCAACCACTTTGAGACACCTGGTTCAAGAATTCAGGGACCCCGGCAAACCCAAAGGCCTGAAAATGTGGACCGCTCAGAGCGATTGTAAACCATTGGGCCCCTGAAGGTGGCAAGTTACTCGAACATATGCACCCGGCACAGAGGGGAGGATGGCGGGGTGATGGATGTTGGACTCAACTCCTGTGGAGTCAATCCGGATCTTACGCCCCCGCTCGATCCCCTCCTCTTCGCCATACCTTATGAGCTCGCGGTTTATGAACTCCCAGGGTCTGGAGGCCAATGGCTTTGATGTTCTCCTGAAGAGTCGAATCGCTCGGGTACTGGGTGTGATCCGGGCGGGCAAAGCAGCGAAAAGCTTTCGATCCCTCCTAATGGAAGGCAAGCTCCTTGTAAGTCGGACTTCGGGACTGCTTGAGATAGAGACAGCGAACCCCCGCTCGGCACCGTACCCATCCCCAATCTGCCCGTCTGAGCATCCTTGATGCCCACAAGATCCTTCAGGGAATGCTCAAAGATCTGCGGGTCGGCATCCAGGACCGTCGAGACCGCCTCCGGCCCTTTGCTGATCTCACCCTCTCCCGCCATATGGGAAAGCTGAGCCGGCCCACTCTTTTGTACCGCATTTTGTGCCTCTCCCATGGCCTTTGTTTCAGGAAAACGGCTGATTATGAGAGAGCACTATGTCGCAAACTCGGGCTGTTCGCCGGCAAAAGATGCCATCAATGCAAAGAATTCAGCATGTTGGCCCTTTAGGGATGAAAACTAGTCAAGTCCTCCGGCATCGTTGGTCTTGAGGATCGTCCCGCCTTCTCCCACCATGAAACCTATGTCGTTGGTGGGGAAAGCCATGCCCATGATCAACGCGTCGGGGGTCGGGCGGACCCGCATGGTCCAGAGGTTGCCGGCGTCGTTGGTCGTCCAGTAGGTCCCGTGTTCTCCGGCAGCCCAACCACGCCCGTCGGGTTTGACCACCATCGCCCGCAGGATGTCCACGGAAGTGCCGGACGACAAGGGCTGTTCCTGCCAAGTCAAGCCTCCATCCGCCGTGTGGGCGATGAGGGTTGCAAGATCAGTACCAACTTGGATGGCGCCGCAGGTCCATCCCTCGTAGGCGTTGATGAAGGATAGTGAGTAGAGCCCCATAGCCTCCTGTAACCAGGAAAAGGTTACTTCCACCTCGGTCCAGGTGTCTCCTCCATCTTCGGTTCTCAAAAGCCGGTCCTTGCTTTCGCCAACGGCCCACCCATGGTGGGGGTCGGAAAACTTGATGGCGTAAATGTCTATATCCGCGGTGATACTCACGGGTTTCCAATTGGCCCCCCCGTCCTCGGTGCGGAGAAGGGTACGGTTCGCCCCACCGACCCAGCCTCTCTGAGTGTCTATGAAGTAGACGGCTCCCAGGTTTTCGGCTGTGCCGCTCTCTTGTACAGACCACGTTTGCCCGCCATCATCCGTGGTGAGGATCTTGCCCCGATCTCCAACGACCCATCCGCGCGAGGCGTGCACAAAGAAGACACCCCGGAGGGTAATGTTGGATGGAACCGGACTTTTGCACTGAATCCAGCTCAAGCCGCCATTGCCGGTGCGCAGGATAGTCGCGTTGGTCCCTACGGCCCAACCGAAGTTGGGGGAGACGAAGGAGACGGCCAAGAGGTGCTCCCTGATGCTCTTCGAGAGGACTTTCCAGGTGGCGCCGAAGTCGTCGGTCCGGAGGGCAGTGCCGTCCGCCCCGAAGGCCCAGAAACGATTCTTACCCTGGAAGGAGGCAAGGGCATTGATGCCCTGAACCCGCCTGGCAGACACTTTCCAGTTCTTCCCGCCGTCGGAGGTGGCGAGGACGAATCCGTCCGAGGTCGTGACGAACCCGTTCCTGGAGTTGTGGAACAAGACGCTGGTGGCATAGATAAAGGGGCTTGTGTGGGGGCTCTTTTGTCTTGCCCAGGTCATCCCTCCGTCTGAGGAATGGTAGATGTATCCGAAATCACCCACGGCCCACGCCTCCTTCGGGGTTGGAAAGGCGACATGCCAGAGAGCGCCCTTCGAACGGAATCGAACGGGAGTCCAGTGGGCTCCCCCATCCTCGGTCAACATGAAGAGGTTTCGGGCCGAGTTTGAGCTTCCAACCACCAGACCGTGCATCGTGTCGGCGAAGGCCACGTCGGTGAAATCGTAGTCCTTCGCGATCTTCGGGAGAAGGACCTTATCCCAGGTCTTGCCCCCGTCGGAGCTACGGAGTATCGTCCCATGACGGCCAACGGCCCATGCCTTGAGAGGTGTGGAAAACGCGACACCGCCGAAGCCTCCGCCCTTCTTGTCCATATAGCTCTGTTTCCAGGTCTCCCCGCCGTTTCTCGTGAACCAGATGATAGACTCTTCGGTCCAGCCCCACTTGTTGCTGCCATTGCCCACGGCAACGCCATTGCGGTCTCGAAATGCCACATCGTTGAACCCGAGGGGCGGTCCGAACCGCTGAGCGGTCCAAGAAGAGGCGCCGTCCGTTGTGTGCAGCACTCCCTGCATGATTCCCACGGCCCACCCCTCCCTGGTGCTGATAAAAGAGGCGGCACCCAGGTGCTCTCCGTGCTGACGGGGGTTTTGCCACGACCAGTGCGGATTGCTGGTGGGAATTAGCTGACCTTGCCCGAAAAGCGGTGCGGCGAAGATCAGAAGAGCGGTGCAGCAGCTTAAGACTTGGCAGACGACCCGGCTATCACGGTTCATGTTCCCCTCCTCTTCGTGGATCGGCGGCTCGTTTTTTTGCAGTGACGGACCCTCCCTGGTCCCGATGCGGCATAATAGACCGCCTCGAGAACATGATCCGGGATGGGGGAATCACTTTTTCACAACCTAACGGGACGAATAGGAAATAGAAATGACGGAGGGGCAATGTCAAGCGCTATGTGCATATTGATTAACCCTCCGGCTATTTCCAAAGAGGCAGGTTCTTGGCGACTTTTCCGAGAGCCAAAGTTGAACGGGGTTCATAGACAAAAAGAACCCCGCCCAATAAGCCGACTTTCCGGTATTGTCTGACGAAGCGGCACCAACACGAATTCCGCACAATTGCCGCGAAGCCGGTGCGCCGCGCCGGTAGAGGAACCATCGAGGGTCCGGACCGTTCCGGGACCATCTTCGTCTTGATCAGCTCCGGCGACCCATACTGAACCGCCGCTATTTGTATGGATGTAAATATCTCCGCCGGCTGCGAAAGAATCGCTCCATCCCGGATATAGTGTAGACCTCACCGGATGGAGGGGGTTGCCGGTGCCGAGAAAGACCAGGACCCCGGACGACATGTTCCAGTCAGCGACGGAATCATTCCAAAAGGCCGAGACGGCCGAAGAACTCAGAGCGGCTCAGGCAGTCTCCCTGTACTCCTTGGTGTAGATGACCGAATCGGCGCACAGCTTCCGGGTGGATGCCGGGGAACGGTTATTCTGAGAAAGCCATTTGGGGAGCGACACTCCGGAACCGTCCCTGCCGACCGGAACTGGGGAGGCCGGCGGCGCTGCTCCATGAGTTTTCAGGAAGAGCGCCGGTTCCTTTCCAATTTTCAAGGTGAAGCCCAAAAGGGTTGAGTGATTTCCGTCGTGAAGATCCAGCAGGCATTTGAATCTCTCGTGGGCCGCAAGGTTGCCAAGACCACCATCTACCGCATGCTTGACCGGCACGGCCGGCGAGGGGTCCTGCCCAGGCCGCGTCTCCAAAGAGCGACCAACAAGCCCAGGAGGGCTGCAAACGAGGGAGCCGTGTCTTTGTTTTTTGAAGAGGTGGGCAGGAGACACCCGGACGAGTTCGTCCTAATGGTTCTTGACGGAGCGGGTTGGCACAGAGCCCGAGAGCTGAAAGTCCCAGGGAATATGCACCTGGTGTTCCTTCCATCATATAGTCCTGAGGTCAACCCGGTTGAACACTTCCGGCGGAGCATCCGAGAGAATTGGTTTCGAAACAAGGTCTTTCAAAGCATGGGTGGGTGCTGTTGAGGACCCTCTGGTCAGAGCTCTCGGTCTCCTCGAAAACGATTCGCAGGCGGTGGCAAGCGTGGCCGGTTTTTCGTGGATCCAAAAGTTCCACATTGTTCGCTAAACAGTCTCAAGCTCAAGCTCAACAAAAGACCTGCATCCGCAATGCACACCGGGAGACGTTTGATTTCCCGGCCTACACCTTTGGCCCTTTCCTCTTTCGGCGTACCGGGATCCGTACATGGGAGCCAAGTCTTCGCAGAAGGCCCTGCAAAGGATCAAAGGACGGATTCGCTCGATTCTTCGACCTCAGAACACGGCGGGGATGAGGTGTGCACCGCTCTCAACCGAACGCTTCGGGGCTGGACGAATACTTCTGCTACGGGAGCCACAGCAAGGTGCGGCATACCCTCGATCGTTCCGTGTATGATCAAGTCCGACGTTTCCTTCGGCGAGGCTTTAAAATGGAGGGCCGTGGTACCGCCGTATTTGCGATGAAAAAGGTCTTTGGAAGTCTTGGGGGGTCCTCTGTTCAAAAGGCGCCCCTTCGGGCTCCGCGAATGGGTTGATGTGAGCCCCGCCCGAGAGCCGGATGCGGGAAACCCGCACGTCCGGTTCGATGAGCGCTCGGAGGAAACCGGGTACGTACGGTTACCGAGACCGAGACCTCACCTGAAAAGATGCGGGGGTCTCCCACTCGGGGCCTGCCGCCACGGCACCTCCGTTCGACTCTGCTTTACAGTGATCGATTGCGGTGATAATTACAATCATCTCTGAGGGCGGGGCACCCTGACGTTTATTCCCATGCAGTGGAACGACCTGTTGCGGTTTTAGAGCGGAGAACTGAGGCGGAAGTCTCCCGGAGGAACCATTCCGTGGCGCAAACTCATGCCACAAGCCCCCCCGAGAGAAGAGGTGCGGGAAGGCCGGGATTCGGGCGCGGGCCGATGAGGGGATCCCCGGGCGGATTCCGTGAGCAATCCACCCGGGAGGAGAGGGCGAGAGAGGCCCGGCGGCAACCCACCATCCGCTGGTTGGGCGTATGCCCGGTTGAGGGATCTCATCCGGGCCATGGACATGGGAAAGGAGGAACGGGATGAGGAAGGGGAAAAGAGAAGGGTCGAGGAATTTTTTGGTTTGTGTGGTGGTCGTCGTGACGGCAGGTTGCCTTTGCCCGGGCCTGGCGGGGAACGCCCAGGCCTATGATTTGCCCGCGGTCAACCTGGGATTCACGAGTTTCCTGGACGGAGGTCCCCCGTCGGGACCCGGCCTGTACCTGACGCAATATCTGCAGTACTACCACTCGGGCAGTTTCAACGACCGGAACGGGGACAAGCTTCCTTTGCCCGACCCGGACCTCGACGTCTGGGTGAGCCTCACGCAACTGGTCTACCAGTCCAACCGGGAAATACTGCTGGGAGGAAAATGGGGTCTGGATCTCATCGTCCCCATTGTGGGCTTTGATCTGGGATACGCTTTCCCGGGTCCGTTCCCCCAGGACAACGGAGCAGGACTGGGGGATATACTCATCGGTCCCTTTCTGCAGTGGGATCCGATCATGGGCCCCCGGGGACCTCTTTTCATGCACCGCATCGAGCTCCAAATGATCCTCCCTACGGGGAAATACGACAGCGACCGTGAACTGAACCCCGGCAGCAATTTCTTTTCCTTCAATCCCTACTGGGCCGGGACCTTCTTCATCACGCCCCGTTGGACCGTTTCCGGCCGTTTCCACTACCTGTGGAACGCGGAAAACGGCGACCCCAATCGCGGATATGTGGGGGCCGACGACACCCAGGCGGGCCAGGCTTTCCACTTCAATTACGCCACGGAGTACGAAGTGATTCCCCAGAGGCTGCGACTGGGCATCAACGGGTATTACCTAAAGCAGATCACGGACACCCAGATGGATGGGCACGACGTCCCGGACAGCAAGGAACAGGTTTTCGCCGTCGGTCCCGGAGCCCTTTTCCACATTACCAAGGACACGCACCTGTTTTTCAATATCTATTTCGAGATGGCTGCGGAAAACCGCACCGAGGGAAACCGGTTCAATTTGAGGCTGGTGCATCATTTCTAGCGGGACGTCGCCGGGTGGCGATATCCCACGGCGCCTGAGGGTGAAGCCAATTTTGGCGGCGTTGTTTCGGGGTTGCCGAGTCGGGACTCTTTCCGGAATGTGCACTATGGCGATTCGGCGGATTGCGGGGGTATGAGATGAAAGTTCATGAGTTTATGGTCAGCAAGATTGAATTCATCGATTCCGACAGGACCGTCTACGATGCGGTGGAGATCATGGTGGACAAGCGGATCCGTTCCCTGGTGATCCGCGTGGGAGGAAAATCGGACCGGGAGGCCGTGGACGGGGTCGTAACCGCCCGGGATATCGTTTTCAAGGTGTTGGCAAAAGGATTGAATCCCAAAGCCGTGAAGGTTGCGGACATCGCTTCGCGCCCCCTCGCCTGTGTCGAAAAAGACATGGATTTCGACGACGCCGCAACCCTCATGGAAAAGGCCAACATTGCCCGGTTGTTTGTATGCGACGGAGAAAAGGTGGTGGGCGTCGTTTCGTTGCTGGATGTAATGGCGGCGGAACTGATCATGTGGGCAAGAGGTGACTATGATTCTCGATAAAATCCTGTCCCTCGGCAAGAAGGAGAGGAGGGTTACCGAGGAGATCCGCAGGCACATCGAGCTGCTTTGCGATGCCTGTGACAAGTTCCGCTGTGCCTTGGAGATCGGGGACTCGGACCTCATGCGGGAGGTGAGCGAACTCGAACGGGAAGGGGACTCCGTCCGCAGGCGGGTCATCTCCCACATCTACGACGGTGCTTTCCTGCCCTACATCCGGCCGGATTTGTGCCGATTCGTGGAGAGTGTCGATGAAGTGTTCGATGCCCTTGCGGATACGACGATCTATTACGGGGAAGCCCGAGTGCCCGAAGCCATAAGGGGAGAGTGCATCCGGGTGGCCCTCCTCAACCATCGCATGAGCGACCTGCTTCGACTGACCTACGAGGCCATGCTGGCTGGGGAAGATCTCCGGGAGAAAACCCTGGCCATTCGGATCTTTGAAAAGAAAATCGACGACATGAAGTTTACCCTGCGAAGCGAAGCCCGCAAAATCCCCGTCGAGAACTACTGGGTCGGGAAAGGGCTGTCGGATTTCATTCTGGGTGTCACCTCCATCAGCGACCTCATCGAAGACGCCAGCGACCAACTGGAGGTGTTGAGTGTCATCCTCCGATGATGTCTTTGCCGATCAATCCTCTTTGCCGTAGCCCGCAACGCCGCCTGCTCCCGCCGGGCTCGAGCGCAACCATCCCCCGCCGAGGGAATGGAAATCTTTCCCGCCCGTTCCGGCCGACCTTCACGGTGCTTCAACTATGTGGATGACTTTGAGTGGGATATTCCTCGGCTGGAGTCTGGGCGCCAATCACACCGGCAATGTTTTTGGGACCGGGGTTGCCACGGGCACCGTCAAGTACCGAACGGCCATCATTTTGACCGCGATTTTCGTCTTCCTGGGATCATACCTGGAGGGCCCCAAATGCATGAAGACCGTTGGGGCACTCTCGACCCTCACCCCCATCGAAGCCTTTTACTGCGCCCTGGCCGCGGGCCTCATGATGAGCATCCTGACCTTCCTGGCCTTTCCCGGGTCGGCCTCTCAGGCCATCATTGGGGCCGTCCTGGGGGCAGGGGTCCTATCCCATACGGCGGATTTCACCAAGCTCTACAAGATCGTTACCTGCTGGGCCTTCACTCCCGTCTTTGCCATTTTTGCCAGCTACAGCCTCTATCACATTCTGGGTTACGCACTGGAGAGAACTCGGATCAGCATGACCCGCCGAAACCTCATCTATTCCATCGGAACCCTCCTCACCGGCTGTTACGGAGCCTATTGCCTGGGTTCCAACAACGTGGCGAACGTTACCGGGGTTTACGTGGGTTCCGGTCTCCTGGACGCCCGCACCGCCGCCCTCATCGGGGGAATCAGTATCGCGGCCGGCGTTCTGACTTACAGCCGGAAGGTCATGATGACCATCGGCAAGGGAATTGTTCCCCTGGATCCTTTTTCCGCGCTGGTTTCGGTGTTGGCCAGCGCCCTCTGTCTTCACGTTTTCACCCAAATCGGCGTCCCCGTGTCTTCCTCCCAGGCCATCGTGGGCTCCGTGGTGGGAATCGGCCTGGCTGGGGACGTTCAGACCGTCAGTCTAAAAATGCTGGGGAGGATCGCCCTGGGGTGGGTTCTGGCACCCACTACCGCCGGAATTCTGGCTTACTTGTTTATTCGCTTCGACCTGCTTGCCTTGCTCAAGAGCTGGCATTTCTTTTTTCTGCAGTTCCACGGCATGTGAGAGGGTTACGGCCGCCTGCCTAAAACGGCTTGTTGGCGAGGCACCATGAGGAGGGCCCTATGGTTCCGCTCAAACGCATCTGGAAGCTCTATATTGTCTATGCCACCGCACTGCTGACCCTGGTGGCGGTGACCGGTTTCGTCCTCCACGGTCAGCTCAAGTACCGCCTCATGAACCAGGTGCAGGAACAGCTGTTCACCCTGGCGCGGGTCCTGGCCAAGTCCCTGCCCGACGACCTCGACAACTCCGCCCACCTCCATTCCTGGTGCCGGGACTACCGACAGGTCTCCCATCTGCGGATCACCGTCATCCAGAGCAACGGTCGGGTGATTGGAGATTCCGAGGACGAGATCGTTCCCGAAGATTCTCACCTGGACAGGCCGGAGGTGGCCGGCGCGCTTGTTGAAGGTTCCTCCGTCGCCGTTCGCTTCAGCATCACCATGGATACGGACATGTTGTATGCCGCCTACCTGGTGGAGGGTCGGCAGGTGATCCTTCGACTGGCGATGCCCATGAGCATGATGAAACAGATCGAAAACGAGGTGATGCTTTTTTTCGTCATCGCCGTCTACCTGGCTCCCCTGTTGGCCATCGGCATCCCCTTTGCCTTCGGCAAATTCGTCTTGAGCCGGGAGGAACCCGCGGAACGTCCGCCGAGACGTTCCAGATGCTGAAAGAAAAGGGGACATCCCCATGACGATCCGGATCAACGAGCAGGTTTCCATTCCCGAACAGGAGCTGCATTTCACGGCATCTCACAGCAGCGGGCCGGGCGGTCAAAACGTCAATAAAGTCTCCAGCCGCGTCACCCTGTGGTTCGACGTAGGAGACTCACCAAGCCTCACCCCGGAACAGAAGGACTTGATCATCCGTAGGCTTCGGAATCGGATCAATAAGGACGGGGTGCTCAGGATTGATTCGCAGCAAACCAGGAGCCAGGCGGCAAACCGGGAGCTTGCCGTGGAACGATTCTCCGAATTGATGCAGGGGGCTCTCAGGCGGGTGCCGACAAGGAAGAAAACGCGGGTTAGCCGGGCAGCAAAACTCCGCCGCCTTCACGAGAAAAAGACACGCAGCACCATGAAAAAGGAGAGGTCCCGGAAGGTTTCTTTCGAGGACTAGGCACCCCAAATATTGAACCCGGGTTTGCGCGGTGGTGAACCGCCGACGGCTTCCACGCATGGGCATTTGCCGGTCTTCCCGGGATGGAAAGGGCCTACCAGGGAGCAAATCCTCGCCGGACGATGTTCTCGCAAGCGTTTTTCGGCACCATGAATTGGAGCAGGTAATCGGGTCCGCCTGCCTTGGAACCCACCCCGGAGAGCCCGAATCCCCCGAAGGGGTGCCTGCCCACCACGGCTCCCGTGCAACCCCGATTGATGTAGAGGTTCCCCGTGCGAAAGGCCTTTCGAGCTCGTTCGATGTTCCTGGGGCTCCGGGAAAAAACCGCCCCCGTCAGGGCGTAGGGAGTGCTGTTGGCCACACGCAAAGCCTCTTCAAAATCCTTGACCCGGAGGACGGCCAGCACGGGACCGAAGATCTCTTCCCGGGCCAGGGGAGAACGGGGGTTCACTTCCGTGAAGACGGCAATGGGAGCGAAAAAGCCCCGAGCACCCTCGAGGTCCCTCCGGAGAAAAAGCTTGGCCTCCACGGTGCCGATTTCGATGTAATCCAGGATTCTCTCCCGGGCCGTGGGTTCGATGACGGCACCGACGAAATTCTTTGGGTCTTCGGGGGGTCCCAGGTGGAGACTCTGGACCGCGGCCTTCAGTCTTTCCAGGAGCCGCTCGCAGTTTTCCTCGAGGACGATCAGGCGGGAACAGGCCGAACACTTCTGACCCTGGTATCCGAAAGCGGATCTCACGATATGGACCACCGCCTCATCCAGGTCCGCATCGGCGTCTACGATGACGGCGTTTTTCCCGCCCATTTCCGCGATGACGTTCTTCACGCAGGCGCTGCCTGCCGGGACCCGTGCAGCCTTCTCGATGATTTCCAGGCCCACGGCCTTGCTCCCCGTGAAGGCAACGAGGGCCACGTCCGGGTGAGTCGCCAAAACATCCCCCAGTTCGCTACCGGGTCCCGGCACAAAATTGAACACCCCCGGCGGCAGATCCGCCTCCCGAAAGATCTCGGCAATCATGGAGCCTATGACCGGTGATTGGGATGCGGGTTTGTAGACGACGGGGTTTCCCGTCACCACGGCCGCAGAAGTCATTCCCATGGAAATGGCCAGGGGAAAGTTCCACGGAGCAATGACGGCGGCAACCCCCCGGGGTTCGTACCAAAGGTGGCTCAATTCCCCAGGGACGCGTCCCATGCGCCGGGGAGTCGCCAGGCGAATCATTTCGCGTCCGTAATATTCCAGAAAATCGACGGCTTCGCACACATCCGCGTCGGCTTCGGTCCAGGATTTTCCCACCTCAAAGACCTGGAGAGCCGCAAGTTCGAGGCGCCGCTTGCGGGTTTGCGCCGCAGCCCGGAAGAGAAATCCGGCACGGACCACGGGGTCCGTATCCCTCCAGCCCGGAAAGGACCCCCGGGCCGCCCGCACCGCTCTTTCCCCCTCGTCTCTTCCCCCCGACGACACCTCTCCCACGATTTCTTCCGGATCGTTGGGATTGACCGAGAGGATCTTCCTCTCCGTCTCGACGTAGTGGCCGCCGATGAAAAGGGGAACCTCCCGGGGAAAGGACTTTCGCACCCGGTCCAAGGCGGCTCGAAACCCGTTGCGGTTTTCCTCCCGGGTCCAGTCCAGGGGCGGCTCATTTTCAAAGGGCGGCCACCGATCCTCCACGGGCTCGAAGGCGGGAAGCTCCCAGGGAGCCGGTGCATGAGTTCCTCCTTCCCCGGCAAGGTCCCGGGGGTTTTTTAGAAGGTCCTCCATGGGCACCCCTTCGGCGAAGCTCAGCCGCAGAAAGGATTCGTTGGCGGTGTTTTCCAGGAGCCTTCGAACAAAGTAGGCCATCCCCTGGACCAGGTTTCCTACGGGACTGTACAGGCGAAGAGGCACCCCCGCCCGGGAAAGGGCCCGTTGAATCGACTCCCCCATTCCATAGAGAAGCTGGAATTCCATTCGGTCCTCGGGGACCCGCAATTCCCGGGCCGTCTCCATGACGCAGGCGATGGAACGAAGATTGTGAGAGGCACAGGCGAGGGTCACCCATTGGTGGTTTTCCAGGATGATTCGAGCCAGCTTTTCGAAATTGGCGTCCGTCTCGTGCTTGCGGGTAAAGACCGGGATCGGCCAGTTGTTCTGGCGTGCGGTGATCACTTCCGAATCCCAGTAGGCCCCTTTGACCAGGCGAATGGTCAGACGGAAA
>JARKQW010000047.1 GCA_029974695.1 Syntrophobacteraceae bacterium
AACCGGGAGATTTGTCATGTCGAACGTTCGTTCGTTTACCAGGTTGACTCCGCAGGAAGCTGCGCTGCACATTTCCCACGGAAATACCGTAGCCTTCAGCGGTTTTGCCAATGCGGG
The DNA here is from genome assembly GCA_029974695.1 of Syntrophobacteraceae bacterium. Taxonomy (GTDB): domain Bacteria; phylum Desulfobacterota; class Syntrophobacteria; order Syntrophobacterales; family Syntrophobacteraceae; genus JAGPLX01. The sequence continues at coordinate 118 of JARKQW010000047.1, forward strand.
AGCGCCCAAGGCGATCCCCCGGGCCCTGGCCGCCAGGGCCCGAGAGCTCCATGACCGGGGAGAGCCCTTCAAGATTCGAGTCCTCACCGGTGGCTCCGGGGGCGCCGACATCGATGAAGCCCTGAGTCGGGCCGAAGCCGTTTCCTGGAGGGCCGCCTTCCAGAGTTCCCCGACCCTGCGCAGCCAGATCAACCGGCAGGAAGTGGAATATGTGGACATGCACCTGTCCCATGTTCCCACCACGGTTTCCGCCGGTTTTTTCGGGAAGGTGGACGTGGCGGTGGTGGAGGCCGTCGAGATCACTCCCGACGGGAGGGTCTACCTGTCCACCTCCATAGGGGCTTCCCCCACTTTTCTGCGGTGCGCCGAACGGGTCCTGATCGAAATCAACGCCTCCCATTCCCCGAGGCTCCGGGAAATGAGCGACGTGATCATCCTTTCCCCTCCGCCCCATCGCAACCCCATTCCCATTCAGGGTCCCCTGACCAAGTTGGGCTGGTCCTACGCCGTGGTGGACCCTCGGCGAGTCATGGGAGTGGTGGAAAACAACGAGCCGGACGATGTGCCTCCTTTCGACCAACCCGGGGCCGCCAGCGAGCAGATCGCCGAACACGTGGTGCGGTTTCTTTTCGATGAAATGCGGGTCGGACGAATCCCCGAGAGCTTCCTGCCCCTCCAGGCCGGGGTGGGCAACATAGCCAACGGGGTCATGGCGGCCCTGGGCCGGAACCCCTACGTGCCCCCGTTCAAGATGTTTTCCCTGGTCCTCCAGGACTCGGAGATCGGGCTCATGGAAGAGGGGAAAATCACCGGGGCCAGCGCCACCAGCCTCACCCTCAGCCCGGAAGTCCTCGACCGGGTGTACCGCCACATGGACTTCTTCGTCCCGAAGATCGTCCTGCGCCCCCAGGAGATCGCCAATCACCCCGCCGTCGTGAGGAGGCTCGGGGTCATTGCCATGAACGCCGTCCTCGAGGTGGACATCTACGGGAACGCCAACTCGTCCCATGTCTACGGCACCGATGTGATGAACGGAGTGGGAGGCAGCGGAGAATTCATCCGCAACAGCTACATCTCCATCATCATGTGCCCGTCCGTCGCCAAGGGAGGGCGCATCAGCTCCATTGTTCCCATGTGTCCTCACATCGACAGCAACGAGCATTCGATCCAGATCGTGGTGACGGACCAGGGCCTGGCCGACTTGCGGGGCCTGGGTCCCATGCAGCGGGCCAAAGCCATCATCGAAAACTGCGCCCATCCCGCCTACCGGGAGACCCTGTATCGATACATCGAAGAATCGAGGCTGGGTCACATTCGCCACAACCTGCGAACCTGCTTCGAGCTCCACCGCAACCTCGCCCGGTACGGTGCGATGCTTCCCGACCTTGAGCTTTGGGATGAGGGGGAGCAACCAAAACCGGCGTCCCGTTAAGCCGAGCGGCATGAACGGGACGGCCCATGGATCGGCCGTCCCATAGATTCAGGAGCACAGGAATGCCTTTTCCGATTCTCTCCCCCGAGGAAGCCGCAGCCCACGTCTTTGACGGTGCAACGGTCGCCTTCAGCGGATTCACCAATGCGGGCGCCGCCAAGGTGATCCCCAGGGCCATCGCCCAATATGCCCGGAACCTCCACGACGGTGGCAAGCCTTTCAAGATCCGGGTCCTGACGGGGGCCTCGAGCGGGGCCAGCATCGATGAACCCCTGGCCCGGGCGGATGCCATGTCCTACCGGGCCCCCTACCAGAGCGGTCCTCGGTTGCGCACCCAGATCAATCGACAGGAAGTGGAGTACGTGGACATGCACCTGTCTCACCTCCCCCAGACGGTGCTCAGCGGTTTTCACGGAAAGCTGGATTTCGCCGTGATCGAAGCCAACGAAATCACTCCCGACGGCCGCGTGTATCTCACCTCCTCCATCGGTGCCTCGCCGACCTACCTGAAGTACGCCGATCGAGTTTTCATCGAGCTCAACGACTACCACTCCATGCGCCTGCGGGAAATGGCCGACATCTTCATCCTGCCCCCTCCGCCCCACCGATCCCCCGTTCCCCTTCACGAGCCCCTTACCCGGGTGGGATTGCCTTACGCCGTGGTGGACCCCCGCAGGGTCCTGGGAGTGGTGAAAACCTCGGAACCCGACCAAGTCCCGGACTTTGCCCCCTCGGATGAAAAGGGGCGCCGGATTGCCGAGCACGTGGTTCGCTTCCTGGTGGACGAGATGCGGGCGGGAAGGATTCCCGACGAGTTCCTGCCGTTGCAGGCCGGGGTGGGCAACGTGGCCAACGGGGTCATGGCGGGCCTGGGCGACAGCCCGGACATTCCCCGCTTCAAGATGTATACGGAAGTGTTCCAGGATTCCCTGGTGGATCTCATGGAGCGGGGAAAGCTTCTGGCGGCCAGCACCACCAGCCTCACGCTGACTCCCGCAGTCCTGCGCAAGATCTACGACAACATGGACTTTTTTGTGCCCCGGATCGTACTTCGTCCCCAGGAATTGTCCAATCATCCCGGGGTGATCACGCGCCTGGGGGTCATTGCCATGAACACGGCCCTGGAAGTGGACATCTATGGGAACGTGAATTCTTCCCACGTCTTCGGGACGGACATCATGAACGGAGTGGGAGGCAGCGGAGAGTTCACCCGAAATGCGTATCTTTCCATCTATATGTGTCCGTCGGTGGCTCGGGGAGGCAAGATTTCCGCCATTGTGCCCATGTGCCCCCACGTGGACAACAACGAGCACTCCGTCCAGGTGGTGGTGACGGAGCAGGGACTGGCGGACCTGCGGGGGTTGGGTCCCATGCAGAGGGCGCAGACCATCATCGAACGGTGCGCTCATCCCCTCTATCGCGACTATTTGCACCGATACGTCGAAAGGTCGCGGGTGGGGCACATCCGCCACGACCTCGAGCTTTGTTTCGAACTTCACCGAAACCTCATGGAGACCGGATCCATGCTCCCGGACCGGGACCTTTCCGCTGCGGACGTTTCCTGACAGGCGATATCCGGGACCCCTCGCCCCAAACATCCGTTCCCCTCGGGTTCGCTCCGGGGAAGGCGCCGGGCGTCGAGTTCCTCACCCCCGGGAAAACCGGGGATTCGGGTTTTCGTATCCGGAAGGAAGCGGGACGCCGGGTATTGTGAAGGGAGTCTTTGAACCCCCGTTCCCACCCGCTTTGCCGGTCACGTCTCTTGACCCGCCGGGATTGCTTTGCTAGAAGAAAGCCCTTCCCTGGGTCCCTCGATGCGCGGAAGAGTAAAGACACGGAAGGAGCTTTCCTTGGCAACCAGAAAGATCCTCTTGGGCAACGAAGCCATCGCCCACGGAATCCTCGAGTCCCATTGCACGGTCGCGACCTCCTACCCGGGCACTCCGGCCTCGGAGGTCCTGCGAACCCTGATTCGCCTTCGGGAGGAGCATGGGCTGGACCTTCACCTGGAATGGTCGGTGAACGAGAAGGTGGCCTTCGAAGTTGCCCTGGCCAACAGCTACGTGGGGCGACGGTCGGCGGTGGTCATGAAGCAGGTGGGACTGAACGTCGCGGCGGACCCGCTCATGAGCGCCGCCTACACGGGAGTCAAAGGCGGCTTTGTGCTCGTGGTGGCGGACGATCCGGGACCTCACAGCTCCCAGACGGAACAGGACAGTCGCTTCTTTGCCATGATGGCCAAGGTCCCCGTGTTCGATCCCTCTTCTCCCGCGGAAGCCCGGGAATTGATCTGCAAGGCCTTCGAGCTGTCGGAAAAATACGAGATCCCCGTGATGCTGCGGCCCACCACCCGGGTCTGCCACGCTCGCGAGGACATGGAAATCTCGGCCGTGTCCCCCGAGGCTCCCTTTCCCCTCTTCGAAAAGAACCCGGCGCGATGGGCGGCAACTCCCAAGTTCCGACTCGAGCTCCACCGGGTTCTCAATGAGAAGATCCATCGGCTCCTGGAGGAAACCGACCGCCCTCCTCGTCTGGTAAACGAAGACTCCCTTCCCTCCCAGCCCGATCCGCACTCCCGGAGGAAAGAAAGCAGGAGTTGCCTGGTGGCTTCCGGGACGGCCCTGGCTCATCTTTGCGAGGTGCTCCGCGACCTTGATCTGTGGGACAAGGTGCCCCTCTACCAGGTGCTCATGCCCTACCCTCTTTCCTCCGCCTTCCGTGAAACCCTTCTCGAGCGCTACGAGCGGATCCTGGTCCTCGAGGAGACCTATCCCGTCATGGAGTTGCAGTTCCAGGACGCGGCCAAGGTCCATGGAAGGAGAAACGGGGTCGTCCCTTCCCAGGGCGAGCTTCTTCCGGAGACCGTGGAAAAGATCCTCCGTGAGTTCCTGGGGCTGCCCGCCCCCCGGGAAATCCAAGTCCCCTCGATCCCCGGCAGACGCCCCACTCTCTGTGCCGGATGCCCCCATCGGGCCACCTTTTTCGCCATCAAGAAGGCGTTTCCCAAGGGCATCTATCCCGGGGACATCGGCTGCTACACCCTGGGGCTGAACCTCGGGGTGGTGGACACGGTCCTGTGCATGGGGGCCTCCGTCAGCCAGGCCACGGGGCTGTACTTCGCCCACCGGTCGGGCCGCAAGGACGCACCGGTCATTTGTGCCACCATCGGGGATTCCGGCCCTGGTCAACGCAGTGGTTCAGGATGCCCGGTTTGTCCTGGTGATCATGGACAACGGCACCACGGCCATGACGGGCCACCAGCCCACCCCGGCGTTGGGCAAGACCCTGGACGGCAGAACGGTGCCCAAGGTTTCCATAGCGGAACTCGCTCGAGCCTGCGGGGTCGGGTTCGTGGAAGAGGAAGACCCCTACCGGTTCAAGCCCCTGGTGGATCTGCTCAAACGGGCGGGAAAACACGTTCGGAGTTCCCGGGGGTCCGTGGCCGTGGTGATCGCTCGGCGGCCCTGCCTCATGGACCGGGGCCGAAGCGACGGCTGGGAGCGCTTCGACATCCGGGTGAACGAGAAATGCAAGGGGTGCCTCTTCTGCGTCAAGCAGTTTGAATGCCCGGCTTTGCAGCCCCGGGGGCAAAAGGAGCCCATTGTGCTGGACCGGACGTTGTGTCGGGGCTGTGGGGTCTGTGTTCACGTCTGTCCCCATGGAGCCCTCGAGATCGCCTGACGGCCGAGGGACCGGTTTTTCCCTATCCCTGCGGGAGTACCATACCAAGCCTATGAGTCCAATACCGAGACAGCAGATCATTGTGAGCGGGGTCGGGGGGCAGGGAGTGCTTTTTGCCACGAGGATCCTCGCGGAAGCCGCCCTGGCCGCGAACTACCACGTACTTCTTTCCGAAACCCACGGGATGGCTCAAAGAGGGGGCAACGTCATCAGCCATGTGAAGATCACCGGGGTGGAAGTGCCCCCCTTCACCAGCCCCCTCATCCGACCGGGTCACGCGGACCTTTTCTTGGGTCTGCATCCGCAAGCCTTTGCGGTTCACGGTTTTTACCTCAAGCCCGACGGAAGAGCCTTTCGCAACGAGGCACGTTCGGAGGACCCCGATTGCCTGGATGCCGCTGAAATTGCCGCCTCCCTCGGGTCCTCCATTTCCGTAAACCTGGTCATGCTGGGATTTGCCGCGAGCTCGCGGCTTCTCTTCTGCGATGCGATCCAACTGGAGGAGACCGTGCGAAGCCTTTCGGGCCCGCGCGCCGATACGGCTCTCCGTCTTTTCCGTGCCGGGCTCGATCGGGGTCGCGCCCTTTCACTCTAGCTGCCGTATCGCCGGACGAGGCATGTCATGTGGTGGAACCTCTTTCCTCAGTTCTTCGTTTCCGGCATCACCAGCGGCAGTCTGTACGCCCTCATCGCCCTGGGCTATTGTCTCATCCAGAACGCCACCGGCCTGGTGAATTTTGCCCAGGGGGAATTCGTCATGCTGGGAGCCATGACGGCCATCGCCTTGCGCCAGGCGGTCCCGTCCCTCCCCCTTCCCGTGGTTTTCGCCCTGTCCATGGTCCTGGTCGCCCTGGTCGGAATCCTCCTCGAGAGGGGTCCTTTGCGCCGCTCCCGAAACCGGGACATTCTCACCCTGGTCATGATCACCGTGGGCGCCTCCATCTCCCTTCGCGGAGCCACCATGTTGCTGTGGGGTAAAAACGCCCATGCCTTCCCTCCCCTGGGCGGAAGCACTCCCATGCTTTTCTGGAAAGCGGCCGTCGTTCCCCAGACCCTCTGGATTCTCTTCCTGTCCGTGGTCGTCCTGGTTCTCCTGTACGGTTTTTATCACCACACCCTCTTGGGGAAAGCCATGAGGGGAGCGGCGGACAACCCCGTGGGCGCCACGTTGATCGGGATTTCCGTGGGCCGGTTGGTGGCCCTGGCCTTCGGGATGAGCGGAGCCCTGGGAGCCCTGGCCGGGATTCTCATCACTCCCCTCACCACCATGAGCTACGACACGGGCCTGATGCTGGGGCTCAAAGGGTTCGCCGGGGCGATTCTCGGCGGCTACGGGAGTGTTCCGGGAGCGGTGGCGGGAGGACTCCTCCTGGGAATTCTCGAATCCTTCGGCGCCGGGTTCATCTCTTCGGCCTACAAGGACGCGTTGGCCTTTCTCATTCTTCTGGGGATTCTTTTCCTGCGACCGGCGGGACTTTTTGGCAGCAAGACGGTGAGGCGCCTATGAAACCGGGAAGAACGCTCTCCGCCGCCCCGCCGCCCGGCCTTTCCAACGAAGACGGGAGTCGACGAGGATCGGTCGGGACGCCTTTCCTTCCCTCGGATTGGCGGATGCTGGGCGCCCTCACCGCCCTGGTCCTGGCTCTCCCCCTGATCATCCGAACGGACTACACGATCCTTTTGCTGAATATCATTGGGTTGAACTCCCTGGTGGTTCTGGGACTGAACCTGATGATTCGTGCGACGGGGCAGGTCTCCCTGGGGCACGCGGCCTTTTACGGTTTGGGAGCCTATGTTTCCGCCGTTGTCGGCGTCACGTTCCAGTGGCCGATTCTTCCGTCCCTGCTGCTGGCCTTGGCGGTGGTGACCCTCATGGGATTTCTCCTGTCCCTCCCCACCCTGCGCCTCGAGGGTCATTACCTGGTCATGGCCACCCTGGGATTCAATATCATTGTGACCATCGTCTTCAATCAGATGGAGGACATCACCGGAGGCCCTTCGGGGTTTCCCGGAATTCCCAAGCTGAGCCTGGGGCCCTGGAGAATCGCTTCCGACCGGGACTTCTACTTTTTTCTCTGGCCCCTGGTGATCCTTCTCCTGGCCCTGAGCCTGAACCTGATGAACTCCCGCACGGGTCGGGCCCTCGAGGCGATCCACGAAAGGGAGCTGACGACCCGGACCCTGGGAATCCCCACCAAGAGATACAAGGTGGCCGTCTTCACTCTGAGTACCCTGTACGCGGGGATCGGCGGTTTCTGCTACGCCCATTACGTCACCTTCATCAGTCCCAAGACCTTTGACATCTTTTACTCGGTCCAACTGGTGACCATGGCGGTGGTGGGGGGCATGGGAAACCTGTGGGGAGGACTGGCGGGGGCGGCGTTGCTCACTTGCCTTCCCGAGCTGCTCCAGAAGTTCGAGGATTTCTACGTGCTGCTCTACGGCCTGATGCTTATGGGAGTCCTAGTGTTCTTTCCCCAGGGCCTGTTGCCTTTTCTCACTTCTCTTCCCGGGAGGTGGAAAAAGAGCCCGAGGGACCCTTGGGAAGTTCCGTCTTCTTCTCGGCCCGCCGAGGTGGGTGCTCCCGGGGAAAGGAACAGCCCCGAGGGGCCGGATGAGGACCCCGGCTCCGCCGCACCCGTTCATCAAGGTCCTCCCGCCATGAGCGTCCGGGACCTTTCCGTTCACTTCGGGGGCCTCCAGGCCTTGTACCGGGTGAGCCTCGAGGTCCACCCCGGCCGGATCGTGGGACTCATCGGTCCCAACGGGGCCGGAAAGACCACCCTGTTGAACGTCGTCTCGGGGCTTTTGAAACCGGATTCGGGAGAAGTGTTCCTGAAGGAGCGGTCCCTTCGCGGGTTGGGACCCCACGAGATTGCCGCAGCCGGTCTCGGCCGGACCTTCCAGAGCGTGCAGGTCTACCACCGGATGAACGTCCTGGACAATGTGCTCCTGGGACTTCATCTGCGCGGACGCTCAGGGTTCTGGGCGGGCTGCTGGCGCACTCCCGGAGCCGGGAGAGAGGAAAGAAGGCTCAAAGAGGAAGCCCTCGGGCTTCTCGAATCCTTCGGGCTGGGATCCCGGGAACACTGGCCCGTGGGAAGGCTCAGCCTCCTGGAACAAAAGCTCTTGGAACTGGCCCGGGCCCGGGCCTCCGACCCGTCGGTCCTGCTGCTGGACGAGCCCGCAGGAGGGCTGAACCCCCGGGAGAGTCAATGCCTGGTGGAACGGATCTCCGAGCTGCGGTCTCAAGGGCTGGCCATGGTTCTCGTGGAACACGACATGAACGTGGTCATGGGCCTTGCCGACCGGGTGGTGGTGTTGCAACACGGGACCCGCATCGCCGAGGGCACGCCCCGGGAAGTGCAGCAGGATCCGCGGGTCATTGCGGCGTACCTGGGAAACCGAAAGCCGGGAGTGCGTTGAGATGCGGAACATTGGAGTCGAACGCCCATGCTTCGAGTAGCCGGCCTATCGGCCCGTTACGGGTCCATTCCCGTCCTTCGAAAGGTTTCCTTTCACGTAGAGGCGGGAGAGATCGTGGCCCTGGTGGGATCCAACGGGGCCGGGAAGAGCACTCTTCTTCGAACCCTCAGCGGCCTTCATCCCCTCACCGACGGGACCATCCTCTTTCGAGGCCGCCCGATTCAGTCCCTGAGCCCCGCCACGATCGTGCGGCTGGGACTGGTGCAGGTCCCCGAGGCCCGCCAGCTCTTCCCCAACCTCACGGTCCTGGAAAACCTCGAGCTGGGGGGCTACATTCACGGGAGGAAGCATGTGGCCCGTTGCCTCGAGGGAATGTTTTCGCTGTTTCCCGTTCTTTCCCGGCGCAAAAGGCAAAAGGCGGGGACCTTGAGCGGCGGGGAGCAGCAAATGCTCTCCATTGCACGGGCCTTGATGGCAAAACCCGCGCTGTTGCTCCTGGATGAGCCGTCCCTGGGCCTGGCCCCCCTGGTGATCGACGAGATCTACGGGGCCGTTCTGGCTTTGAGCGCCCAGGGGGTTACGATTCTGCTGGTGGAACAGAACGCCATGGGCGCCCTGGGTATTGCCCGGCGGGCCTATGTGCTGGAAAACGGAAGAATCGTTTTGGCAGGCGATTCCGAGGAGCTCATGGGCCACGACGACGTTCGCCGGGCCTACTTGGGCAGAGACTATCGGCACAAATGGGAAAGGTAGAGCCGTCATGATGTTTCCCGACCCTTTCGGTCCCATATCCCGGGAAGAGATGCGCCAATGGCAGCTCGAGCGACTGCAGACGACCCTGAATCGAGCCTACTTCCAGGTGGATTTTTACCGGAAGCGCATGGACGCTTTGGGCTTGTTGCCCGAGGACGTGGCCGCCCTCGAGGATTTGCGCACCCTTCCTTTCACGGCCCGCCGGGACCTGGCCGACCATTACCCGTACGGACTTTTTGCCGTCCCGTTGCGCAGCATCGTGCGTCTACACACCAGCACTTCGACCTTTCAGGGGAAAGAAAACCCCATCGTTTTGGGGTTTACCCGGCACGACGTGGAAATGTGGCGCTCCCTGGCGGTCCGCCTTTTCGAGCAGGTCGAGGTGACGGATCGAGACATTGTCCAGGTGGCCTTCAACTACAGCCTCTTTCCCGGCGCCTTCACGTTCAACCAGGCCGTGGAAGCCCTGGGGGCCACCCTGGCTCCCGCGGCCACCAATTCCGCCACCATTCAGCTCCAGGTCCTCCAGGATTTCCGTTGTACGGTCCTGGCCACCACCGCGGCATTCGCCCTCCATATTGCGGACACCATGGAACGAACCGGCACCGAGTCGAGCCGACTTCGCCTTCGCTTGCTCCTGGTGGGACCCGAACCGTTGCCCGATCCCGCTCGCGCCCGGATCGAGTCCGTGCTGGGAGTCCCGGTCTACGGGCTCTACGGCGTTACGGAAATGGTGGAGCCGGGATTGGCCGGGGAGTGTACCGCCCGGGACGGGCTGCACCTTGCCGAAGACCAGTTCTTGGCCGAAGTGGTGCACCCGGTCACGGGGGAACCCCTGCCCGCGGGAAGCGAGGGAGAGCTGGTCCTCACGACCCTCACGGCTGAAGGATATCCTCTCATTCGTTACCGCACGGGGGACGTCACGGTCCTTCGCGAAGTCCCCTGCCCCTGCGGGAGGAAAACCGCCCGGCTCTCCCCGGTGCTTCGCCGCACCGACAACCGGGTTTCCGTCCGAGGGATCCCCTTTTACCCGGAAGACATCGAGCTTCTCCTGCGGCGTTTCGATTCGGGTCTCGAGGACTTCCGGCTGGTCATCTCGACCGTTTACGGCATCGGGGACCAGATCGAGGTCCTGCTGACCCGGACTCCTGCCCAAGATCTTCCCGGGGGCGGCAGGTCCCAGTATTTGGACCTCTTAAGAAGTCAATTGCGACGAGCCTTGGGACTGGGAGTGCGGGTGCAGATGGTGGAGCCCGACCAATTGCCCCGGGAAGGGTTGGGATACCGAACGGTTTTTAGAAGCTTGACCCCCGTTCCCGATTCCCCCCTACCGTCGCCGCCCTGAAAGGGAGCCAAGATCCATGGCCGTCGCCCATCCCCCGGAGTCCATTGCGGACTCGGGGAGATGGGCCTGCAATCACTTTTTGTCAGGCAGGCAAGGTTTGTGTTATGCAGTATAGGTTCTTCGGCAACCCGCGGCGGGAAGGCCGGACTCGAGCAGGGGTCCGCGTGTTTTCCGACGGGCATCGGGGGGCGATTTTATTTCCATGAGAAAAGGAGATCATACATGAGGGTTTCCTTCATGCCCCAGGGGTCGGTCCGGGAAGACCTGCCCCGCATTCAGCTTCAAGGCCTTCAATGGACGGTTTCCCACTGCTACGAAAATTCCCCCTTCTACCGCTCCCTGTTGGATGCGGCGGGAGTCAAGCCGGACCGGGTCCGCAGCCTGGAAGACCTGAAACGGCTCCCGTTCACCACGGCCCAGGACCTCAAGGAAGGATACCCGTTTCCGTTGTGCGCCGTTCCCCATGAGAAAATCGTGCGCATTCATGCGTCCTCGGGGACCACGGGAAAGCGAAAAGTCCTCGCCTATACCCAAAAGGACGTGAACGACTGGGCCGACATGTTCGCCCGGTGTTACGAGATGGCCGGGCTCACCCGTACGGACCGGGTGCAAATTGCGGTGGGCTACGGCCTCTGGACGGCGGGGGTGGGCTTTCAGCTCGGATGCGAACGGTTCGGAGCCATGGCCATCCCCGTGGGGCCCGCCAACGTGGAAATCCACTGCCAGATGCTCCAAGACATGGAGAGCACCGTGTTTTGCTCCACCGCTTCCATGGCCCTCCTCATGGCCGAAGAAATCGAGCGGCGGGGACTACGCAAAGACATTCGTCTCGAGAAAGTCATCATGGGCGCCGAGCGGCACAGCAGGCGCATGAGGGAACGGATCCGGGAGATCACCGGGGTCGAGCACATATTCGACATTCCGGGCCTGACGGAGCTCTACGGCCCGGGCACCGGTCTCGAGTGCGTCCATCACGAGGGAAGCCATTACTGGGCGGACTATTACATCCTGGAAATCCTCGATCCGGATACCCTGGAACCGGTGCCCCCCGGCGAGATCGGAGAGATGGTGGTCACCACCCTGCGCAAGGAAGCCGCACCCCTCATTCGCTACCGGACCCGGGACCTGACCCGGCTGCTTCCGGACCCCTGCCCTTGCGGCAACCCGTTCCCGCGGCACGATCATCTCCTGGGCAGGTCCGACGACATGTTCATCTTCCGAGCGGTGAACATTTATCCCGGACAGATCGACCACGTCCTTTCCCAGGTCCCCGGAATGGGCAGCGAGTACCAGGTTCACCTGTCCCGCAGGGAAGACGGCAGGGACGTGATGCTCATCAAGGTCGAGCGGCTCTGGGAAGACGCTCCCGACCGGGACCGGGCCTTGGCGGAAATGATCGCCTCCGAGATCCGCAGGCAGATCCTGGTGCGGGCCCAGGTCGAGATCCTCGAATACGGAGTCCTGCCCCGCACCGAGCGCAAGAGCAAGCGGGTGTTTGACCACCGCCCCATGCAGGATTGACGGTCGGACGGCCCGGACCGGGTCCCGTGCGACAAGCGGTGTCGAACCGGGGTCCGTAATGAGGACCCCATGGGGGTCCTCGGAGACCCCCGGAGGAAGAGTCGAACAACAAGGAGAAACCATGAAATCGAGGACTCGTTTCATTGTTCCGAAAGTTGTGCGGGCCCTGGCGCTTTTTGCGGGCCTGATTCTCGCCGTTCAGACCGTTTCCGCCCAGGAACCCATCCGGATCGGGGCTTTCTTTGCCCTCTCGGGTCCGGCGGCCTCCATCGGGACCCCCACCAAGCTCGTGGCCCAGATGGTGGTCGAAAAGATCAATAAGGAAGGCGGCATCGATCAGAGGCCCATTCAGCTGGTGTTCGGGGATACGGAAAGCGATCCCACCAAAGCGCTCATGGAAGCCAAGCGCCTGGTGGAGAAGGAGAAGGTCGTCGCGATCATCGGCCCCACCCGCACGGACACGGGCATGGCCGTGAAGCCGTATATCGAGGACACGGCAAAGGTCCCCATCCTCATGACCGTGGGCGGGGATCCGGTCATCGCGGGGGGAAAATTTGGACCCTTCCACTGGACCTTCAAGACCCCCCAGCGGACTTCCGTGGCGGTGTCCAAGGTTTACGGCTACCTCAAGTCCAAAAACCTCAGCAAGATCGCCCTCCTGACCGCTTCCGACGGGTTCGGCAAAGACGGTCTCCTGTGGCTGAACCAGCTGGTTGCCGACTACGGTCTGACCATTACCGCCAGGGAATCCTTCAACGTGACCGACACGGACATGACTCCTCAGCTGGTAAAGATCCGGGAGAGCGGAGCCCAGGCCCTCATCTGCTGGACCATCGGCCCGGCCGGGGCGCTGGTGGCCAAGAACGTCAAGCAACTCGCCCTTCCCATTCCCCTGGTCCAATGCCACGGCCAGCCGGACCCCAAATACATCGAACTGGCGGGAGATGCGGCCGAGGGCAGCATCATGCCGTCCACCAAGCTCATGGTCGCGGACCAGCTTCCGGAAAGTGATCCCCAAAAGGCCGTGATTCGAGAGTTTCTCAGCCTGTACGAGGGAACCTACCAGTATCAGAAACAGTACCCCGTCAACACCCATTCCGGGTACGCCTGGGACGCCGTCTATCTTCTCGCCAACGCCATCCGCCAGGCGGGAACCGACCCCGCAAAGATGCGGGACGCCATCGAGCAGACCCGGGGCTATGTCGGAATCAGCGGCATCTACAATCTGACCGCCCAGGACCACAACGGACTGGGGACCGACTCCCTGGTGATGGTCCGGGTCGAGAAAGGAAAGTGGGTGCTGCTGCAAGACTAGGGACCCCCGGGATACCCCGTGGAGTTTGGGAAGGTCGTTTGATGGAAATCTACCGTCGTCTGCTGAACCTGGTGACGCCCCATTGGCGGCGCCTGGCCCTGGCCATGATCTGCATGTTGGGGGTGGCCGCCTGCACGGCCGCATCGGCCTATCTCATCAAGCCCGTGTTGGACGATATCTTCGTCTTCAAGAAGATGGGCATGTTGAAGATCCTGCCCCTGCTGGTCCTGATGCTGTTTGTGGTCAAGGGGGTCTGCGCCTGGGGGAACGCCTACTGGATGAGCTATGTGGGACAGCACATCATCGCCCAGTTGCGCCAGGACCTCTACAGTCACATGCAGACCCTCTCCCTGTCCTTTTTCGACCGAATGCCCACGGGGGTGCTCATGTCCCGGATCACCAACGACGTGAGCCAGCTCCAGGATGCCGTCACCGATTCCATCACCGGCCTGCTCAAGGACAGCTTCAGCATCCTGGGATTGACCGTGGTGGTGTTCTACCGGGACTGGCAACTGGCCCTCATCGCCATGGCGGTGCTGCCTTTCGCTTTCTATCCCATCGTGAAGTTTGGAAGAATGCTCCGAAGGATCAGCCGCAGCAGCCAGCAGTCCATGGGAGAGATTTCGGTCATCCTCCATGAAACCATCAGCGGCAATCGCATCGTCAAGGCTTTCGGCATGGAGGAATACGAGATCCGGCGGTTCGGGGAGGCCAACCGGCGCTTTCTCGGCTATGCCATGAGGTCGGCCGTGGTCAAGGCCATGTCGTCCCCCATCATGGAATTCCTGGGAGGGCTGGGCATCGTGTTCATCATCTGGTACGGGGGCTACAGCGTCATCCAAGGGGTCTCGACCCCGGGAAATTTCTTCTCTTTCCTGGCGGCCCTCCTGTTGCTCTACGAACCCGTCAAGCGGCTCAGCAAGATGAACAACGCCCTCCAGCAGGGGGTGGCCGCCGCAGTGCGGGTGTACGAGATCCTGGATACGGAACCGGAAATCCGGGACCGGCCCAATGCGTCCGTCCTGGGTCCCGTGTCCCGGGGGATCAGTCTTCGCAACGTGTCCTTCCACTACGGGGATCAGCCCGTTCTCAAGGGGATCCACCTCGAGATCGGCGTGGGGGAAGTGGTGGCCATTGTGGGAGTGAGCGGGGCCGGGAAAACCACCCTGGTGAATCTCATTCCCCGCTTCTACGACGTGACCGAGGGAGCCGTTCTCATCGACGGGACGGACATCCGGGAGGTTACGCTGGCGTCCCTGCGGTCCCGGATCGCCATGGTGACCCAGCAGAGCATTCTTTTCAACGACACGGTTCGAAACAACATCGCCTACGGAGACGTTCGCAAGACCGACGAGGAAATCATCGCCGCGGCCAAGGCGGCCAATGCGTACGACTTCATCCTGAGGCTGCCCGAAGGGTTCGACACCGTGATCGGGGAACAAGGCATGCGCCTTTCGGGGGGCGAACGGCAACGGATCTGCATCGCCCGGGCACTCCTCAAGGACGCTCCCATTCTCATCCTGGACGAAGCGACCTCGTCCCTGGACAGCGAATCGGAACTCGAAGTCCAGAAGGCCCTCGAAAACCTCATGGCCGGGCGCACGACTCTGGTCATTGCCCATCGACTCTCGACGGTCAAGAACGCCGACCGGATCATCGCCCTGGTGGACGGGCGCATCGCCGAGGAAGGCCGCCACGAAGAGCTGCTCCGGGGAGACACCGAGTACCGGCGGCTCTACGAGCTCCAGTTTTCCCAGTATGGGGCCGACTCGGCGGGATAAGGTCCTTCGGGGGTCGAGCCCCTGCGGGAATGAGGCAAAGGGGCGGTGCAGGCAAATATGGGCTTGACTTCCTCCGGAGGCTTCGAGTACATATCAGCTGGTTAAGGTCGTGAAGCGGGTGTAGCTCAGCTGGTAGAGCACAAGCTTCCCAAGCTTGGGGTCGCGGGTTCGAATCCCGTCGCCCGCTCCAACCTTAGCGATATTCCTTCTCGGTGAGAAGGCTTCCCTTATTGAGGTGGCTGCAGGCCCGGGAAACGAGGCGGCGGCATGATCACTTCGATTAGTGGATGACAAGACTTCTAGATTCCCGACATAGAGCAAACCGAACGGTTTCAATTTAGATTTTTGTCGCTCCGCTAAAAGAAGTGGGTATGTCACCCACTTTTTTTGTTTTTGTACTGGGGAAACGAGGCTCCGATGCAGGGATCGGGGGAAAAGGGAGAAGGGCTCCCGGAGCAAATCCGGCAGTTGGTCGAGCCCGTGGTCGAGTCCGAGGGGAAAGAGTTGGTGGAACTGGAATACCGGCGCGAATCCCACGGCTGGGTATTGCGTTTGTTCCTCGACCAGGAAGACGGCATCACCGTGGAAGACTGCGCCCGGGTGAGCCGGGTGGTCGGGGACCTTCTGGATGTCGCCGACCTGATCCCGAATCCTTACCACCTGGAGGTTTCGTCCCCGGGGTTGAATCGGCCCTTGCGCAAGGTGGAGCATT
>JARKQW010000051.1 GCA_029974695.1 Syntrophobacteraceae bacterium
CGGGACGAGAGAAGGGAGAAGGCCCACCGCATCCGGGAGGTTCTGCAGGGACTCGAGGGATTGGAAGGAATCCTTCCCCAGGCGGGGGACGAGATCGTGCTCGGGGAGTCTCCCCCTCGGTAGAGAGGTCCCGGCCGTGAGGGGATGGCGGCGGCCGGCCCCGTTGGATTACCCGTTGGAATTGGTTCGCTTGACGGACTTCTTGTAGTCTCCCAGGTGCCACACTTTCAGCAGGTGCTCGGCCTTCTTTCGGAACAAGACGGCTGCACCGAGGAGGATGCCCGCAATGGCGATGAGAATGTAGAGCCGTCCGTACTGGTGGTTTCGGATGAACCCTCCGCTCAGAGTGAGCAGAATGGTCCCGAAAAGGCGCCCCACGCTGCTCACCAGGAGGAATTCCATGGAGGTGAGGTGTCCCAGTCCCAGGATGAAGCACAAATAGTCCTTGGGAAAGCCCGGGATGAGGAAGAGCAGAAAGATCACCACCAACCCCTTGCGGTGCAGCAGATAATCGAATCGTTCCAGGACCGGCTTGCTGACGAACTTGTCCACAAAGGGCCGACCGAAAGCTCGGGAGAGGGAAAAAGCCACAAAGGAACCGATCACGAGCCCGATGGTCGATAAAATGACGCCCAGCGTCGGACCGTAGAGGTAGCCCCCGATGATTCCGGTGACTTCTCCGGGAATGGGGGCAATGACGACCTGGATGGACTGGAGGGCAATGAAGCCGAGGAAAGACAAGGGACCCAAGGAATCAAGGAATGCCAGGAGTCGATCCTTGTGCATGAAGAACTTGAAGATCCCCGATTCGTGCAGGAGGTAGATGATTCCCAGAATGCCGAGAAGGATGCCCAGTCGGAGCCAGACGGCGTTTCTTGTTCCGTTCTTTGTCTTCTGTTCCTCGGGGAGGGGCAGTACTTCCGGGGATTGCTCGGGTTGGTCCGGCACGTTTCGTCCTCTACGATCGTTCTCTCGGCAAACGAATCATCCTTGCATGGTCCTCTCGTAGCGCCCCGGGAGAGAGCGGCTTGTCCCGAACGTACAGGAAGGGTGAAGATGTGCAGCCTTCAGGGAGCCAGGTACAAACAGCAGAGGACTATAACACGGGACACGGGAGGGAGCCAAGGGCGGAATTGCCCATCCCGCGCGTCCTTCGCCCATTTTCGCCGGGCAACTTCCGTGGGCCCGGGAGGAAAGCAGATCCCTCGAAGGCTTCCCCCCCGAGGGGATCGTGTTCGATCCTGTCGTTGGGCGTCCTGAACCGCGATTTGTCGTCCCGCACCCGCAATCTGCAACGGGGTTGTTCCGCCTGCCGTCTCTTCCCTCAAGGGGCCAGGGCATACAGCAAGGCTGCGGCCGATCGAACCCCCCGGTGGAAGTCCTCAAGAAAAAGCCGCTCGTTGGGGGAATGGGGCCCATCGTCGGGGCTTCCCCATCCCATCAAGAGAATGCTGTCGATTTCCAGGACCTCTTTGAGCACATTGACGATGGGAATGGACCCTCCTTCCCGGATGAATACAGGGGTTTTTCCGAACCCGATCTCGATGGCCCGGGCCGCCGCCCGGATTCCCGTGCAGTCGCGGGAAACCAGGACCGGTTCCGCACGATGAAGCTCCGTTACCGTCACTCGGACCCCGGGAGGCGTCAGGGATTCCACGTACTGTTTGAACAACGCGCTGATTACCGACGGGGACTGGTTGGGCACCAGTCTCATGGACACCTTGGCCCCCGCCTTCGCGGGAATGATGGTCTTGGCTCCTTCGCCCTGGAAGCCGCCCCAAATCCCGTTCACGTCCAGGGTCGGTCGGGCGCTTTTGCGCTCCAACACGGTGTATCCCGGCTCCCCCGGAAGCTCGTCGACTCCCAGGTAGGCTTTAAGACCGCCTTCGTCGAAGGAGAGAGCGGCCAGTTCCTGACGTTCCCACGCCTCCAGGGGGACCACCGATTCGTAGAACCCGGGGATGGCCACGGTCCCGTCCGGGTTCTTCATCTGGGCGAGGACCTGGGCCAGGGCTTGGGCCGGGTTGGCCGTCACTCCCCCGAAGCTCCCCGAATGAACGTCGATCCGAGGACCTTGAAGGTCGATCTGGAAATAAGAAAGGCCTCGAAGTCCGTAGGTGATGGCAGGGACTCCCCGGGAAAACTGGGACCCGTCGGAAACCGCTACGGCGTCAGCCTTCAGGTCCGTGCGATGACGTTTGAGAAAACCCTCCAGATTGGGACTGCCGATCTCTTCCTCTCCCTCCACCAGGACCTTCACGTTGATGGGAAGCCGGGACGTGACGGCCAGCACGGCTTCGATGGCCTTGAGGTAGGTGAAAAACTGACCCTTGTCGTCCGTGGCACCCCGGGCATACACGCAACCGTCCCGAATGCTGGGCGAAAAGGGGGGGGTGATCCATTCTTCCATGGGTTCGGGCGGTTGAACGTCATAGTGACCGTAGATAAGCAGGGTGGGCAAATCGGGTTGGAAGGGGGACCGGGCCGTCACCACCGGGTGGCCTCCGGTCTCGTGCAGTTGGGCCGGCAGGCCCAAACGTTTGAGATGGTGAAGGACCCACTCGGCAGCCTTGCGAACGTCCTGGGCATGACGGGTGTAAGTGCTCACACTGGGAATTCGCAGAAAGCCCAGCAACTCTTCCACATATCGTTGACGATTCTTATCGATCTTCTCGAGGATTTCCTGGGGGATCATCATGGGGTTCTCTCCTTCCAAACCAATGAAATAAGGTCCCTGAGCATTCGCCTGGGGCCAGAATACAATTTTTCTGCGGGTCGGCCAATACAGAACACCGTCTTTGGTCCCCGGTCTGCGGAATCCCGACCCTCACGGAAGGCGGGCGGACCCTCCGGCAAGCCTTCCCGGCTTCGCCGGCCCTCGGCCATGGGCGAATCCGGGATGGAAGCACGGTCAAAGATCAACACGGAGGAGCCGTGGGCTCCGTTTGGGTTATAATGAGTGCGTGGTCCAAGGGACCCGCATGGGGCAAGAGTAGCGAACCTTCTCGGAACATAAGGGGTGGAGGGGTCCCAAGAGGCGGTCATCCGGCAACGAACGGCCGTCTACCGACCGATCGTCGAAAGCCGTCAACTTTAACTTACTTCCGGGTCCCGGTTTGTGCCGAAAGGGCGCAGACCGGTTGCGGACGGGTGGGAGACATGGTCTTTGAGAGCTTTTCCCGGGCGGAACAGGTGGACAAAGAGCTTTGGAACCGGTTGGCGCAGCACGCCGCTCCGACCATGGAATGGGAATACTTCCGGGCCCTCGAGGAATCGGGGGCCGTTTCCCGGGACAAAGGGTACCGACCCTTTCATCTTGTGGGATATGAAGGCGGCGAACCCGTACTGCTGGCTCCGTTTTACGAAAGGGACCGGGCCTGGGTGGAATTCGGGGACGGGGGCCTGATCGAATTCCTCACCGAATTGACGGGAATGCCTTTCAACGTGGGGCTGGTCGGCACCATTCCCTTCACCCCCGTTCCCGGCTACCGATTTCTGCATCGTTCCGGCGAGGAACCCGTAGCCTTGTACCGGGCCCTGCTCCACTACCTGGATCACCTGTGCGAGACCAAGGGTTTTGCCACCTGCCGTATCTACTTTACGGCAGCCGATGCGGTGCGCCTTCGAGAAGTCCTGAAAGGTCACGGCTACGTAGGGCTGAAAAACGAACACTGCCGATGGTTCAATCCGGGTTTCACCAGCTTCGAGGAATACCTGGGAACGTTCCGGTCGGCCAGGAGGACCAAGATCAAGCGCGAGCTCCGGACCGTCCGGGACCGAGGGGTTGCGGTGCGCATGCTGGCAGGAGAGGACGTCCCCGCGTCTTATTTCGGCCGCATGTACCAGCTGTATCGTCGAACCTGGGAGAAGCATATGGGGACCCTCATTGCGCCTTTCCTCAACGAGGATTTCTTCCGGTTGCTCGATGAGAATTTCCGGCATCGATGCGCCTTTTCCACGGCATTTCGAGAGGAAGAGGTGGTGGCCATGGCCATCTTCTATGCCAAGGAGAGAAAGTTGTACGGGCGGTACTGGGGGACCTTCGAGGAAATCCCCTTCCTGCATTTCGCGACGTGCTATTACCATCCCCTCGACTACGCCATTCGGCAGGGAATGGAGATGATGGACCCGGGGTTTGGGGGCGAACACAAGCTCTTCCGCGGATATGAAATCGTGCCCGTGTATCACTTCATTAAGTTCTACGGGGAGGAACCACGCAGGGTTGCCGGGGCGGTTCTCAAGCAGATGAGCGATCGTGGCCGCCCGGTGGGGTTCCGATAAACAGTGGAGAGGTATCCGAATACAAGAGAGGAAAAGAAAAAAAGAGAGAGCCGGGTAGGAGGGGGGAACCCGGCTCTCTCAGGGAGGAGGAAAGATGTTCTTCCCGTCTTTATCGTAACACCCCCGTCAAGAGGGGTAATCCCCCGGGGAGAAGCACCCGGGAAAAACACGACGGGCGGACCCGGCCTGCCCGCGGTGCGCCCAGGGGCGGATCCGGGGAAAGATTGCAGCCGATGGTGTCCGGAAAGGATGCGTTGCCCGTTCAAAAGGGGGGAAGATCAGTTCCCTTCTCGGCTGCAAACGGGCCGGGACGGCGCACTCTAGGGGCCCTTCTTCTTGTCTTTGATCAGAGCGATGGCCTTGAGGGCTTCCAGGTACAGGGTGGCATCCTCCGCCGTTAGCATCACCCATCGGCCGGGAGGCTGCATTCTGCCGTCCTTGAAAATGGTTCCCACAAAATCACCGGAGCTCTTGTAGAGGTTGAACCCATTGTCCTGGTACGGTTGAAGTGTTCCCACGCAATCCCTGCCTTGGTAACAGATGTCCCATGCCCCCCCGCCTTTGGACCGGACCTCCAGTTCGTCCGCCCGGGCAAGGGCGCAGAAAGACAGCAAGAGAGTCGCCGCAAGGGCAAGTCTGAAAGCCGATTTCATCCTGACCTCCTATGGATGGGGAAGGGTGTGTGACGCACTAGCGCTTGAATGAGGACAATCCTCGAGACTATAGCATAACACGAAGGATCCGGGGGCTCTATCCCGGGATTCGAACTGGACTTGATGCAAGATCATCGATAAGGTACACAAGCCCGGTGCCGTGAACGCGCCGGACCGGCTTCACCCGTTCGTGCCGTTTTCACGGCGGGTTCGAATTGAAAGCCTATGGACAGGCAGTTCCGGAAAGGAGGAGGACGTGACGACGCAGTTGACCGATGGCCAAAAATACCTGCTCCCCAACGGGGAAGTCGTGATTGCGAGACATCTTGCGGATGGGATCCTGCTGGAGTTTAAGAGGAAATATCGCGTGCCCCTCGAGGTGGGGGAGACGGGAGCGCTCATCCTCCGGGGAAACGAGACGGCCTGGAGGGTGGAGCAATTGACCCCTGTGAAGGACGATTGAAACGGACCGCGGGACCTTGCGAAGGCGGTGAGCGCCAAGAGGCGCCCTCTCCCGACCTCCTCGCCGGGAGAGGGCGAATCATGCTGCGGAATTTGGGGAGAAATCGCCGATCTTCCCCGCCCCTACGATTCCCGGTAGGTTCCGGGCGGAATGCAGGCGCCGTACCGGGATTTGGCTCCCTGGAGCTTGGCGATGGCGGCTTTCCAAATGGAGTAGACCTTCTCGGGGCAATCCGGGGCCGATTTCTCAAAGAAGGCAATGGCCCGGTTGAGCTTGGCAATCCAGGGATCGATTCGAAACTTGAAGAGCTCGTCGTAGAGCTCCCGGGAGAAATCCTCTTCCAAAAATTCCCGAAACATCCCGGCCAGGTCCTCATAGATGGGAATCCAGCCCAGGGGCGTCCGGTGAGCCCCAAACTCTCCGTGGACTCTGCGCTCCGCCCAATGGATCCACACCTTTTTTGCCATCTTGCTGGTGAGGAACTGCCCTCGGGAATTCTTCAGAAAGTAGTTCACCGTGTAGATCCTGGGGACGTTCTCCATTCCCCGGACGAAGTGGATGTTGTTGAGGACGTATTGGCCGATGGGATAGCTGATGAAGTCCAGGTTTGCCATGGGCTGCGGGGCCAGGACTCCTTCTTTTCCGATGGTGGCCGACGTGGTTTCCGATTCCAGAGTGCACGCCTTCAGAATGATTCCGCTTTCCCAGTCGGGGGATTCTTCGATGGGGACGGAGGTGTCGCTGTCGCGGCCTCCGTAAATGATCCCCCGCACCCACACCCCGTTCTTGGCCTTGTAGTTGTGGTCGATATTCTCCAGGTCCATCAGGCGGAGTGTATAGCGGGCGTTGCTGTGAGCGAAGGGGATTTCGTTTCCCAACTCGTCCTTCTTGCCACGGTACCAGTCTCCCGAGAAGTTCGTCCCCTTTTCGGGCACCTCCGTTCCCATTCCCAGCCAGTAAGGAGCGTTGTCGGGGCCCACCAGGACGTTGGAGTAGATGATTTCGTTGCCGGGGGTCTGGAGGGTCTTGAAAATGATGGGGTCGTCTTCGGGATTCACGTCCTTAATGATCCCGAATATGCCGCGCTCGACGTTCACGGCTCGGAATTCCCCCCCGATATTTCGGAAATAGGCGATGTCGTCTCCCACGATCTTCTCCCCCGGGAGCATGGCGGTGGAGGTCTTTCCGCAGGCGGAAGGAAAGGCCCCGCAAAAATAGGTGGACCGGCCGTCGGGGGGATTTTGAACCGCCATAATGAACATGTGTTCGCAAAGCCAGCCTTCCTGGCCGGATAGCCGGATGGCGAGGCGCATGGCGTGTTTCTTGAGCCCTACGCTGTTTCCCGCATACTGGTTGTTGGCCGAAAGGACCAGCATGTCTTCCAGGTCCTGGTAGATCCGGCGCTTGTCGAGATTGACGGAGTTTCCCCGATCATCCAGTTCCCCGGCGCTGTGGATGAACCGGAAGAACCTGTCCTTGTCTTCCATTCCCATGAAGTGCTCGTAGCCCCGGCGATACAAAATCTCTTCGGAATGGCACACATAGAAGGAATCGCTGATCTGGGCGCACCCGATGGAGAAAGGACTCAACGTCGGCCCTTCGCAGCTGAGCTTCACGACGGCCTCCTTGCCCTTCATGATTCCCCGGAGGATTTCCCGTATCTCGGCCATCCCCTCGTCCCGGTCCTTGGCGGCCAGGGCCTTCATGGGGGCAAGGAGTTCCCTGCGGACCAGGTTCTTGGTGGCGCCGGGTGCCCTGCCCTGGTCGTGATATCCGTCAAAGTGGACGGTGTGGCCCTCTTTTCCCAGCTTCTTTTCCTCCCCCAGCTCCAGGGACCTCTTGCGCAGGTATTCCGCGTCCTCGTCGCTGTCGTCGCACATATAGACCGACTCGGGCTCACACAACTCCACGTATTCGCCTACGAAGTTGAATAACTTCTCGTTGTTCAAAACCGCCAGCTTGTGAAAACTTTCCGCGGACATCTTGCCCTGCAACAGATCGAAATACCGGTTCCTCGTGAGATCAACCATCGCTTCTGCTCCCTTCTGACTCTCCATCTACCCGGCAAAGCCGGCGAATCGTGCGGCGTTCGCCCGAGACCGATCCGGACGGACGATGCGGCGTCATTGTGTGTGCCGATCAAGAGAAATCTGTAACAATTCCAAGGCACAACTGTCAAGGACTGTGTCCCCCGGCAAGCCCCTTTGCGGGGACCCCCCCCTGTGAAGACGATGTCGCCCGTTTCCAGGCCTGCCCGGAGAGCAC
>JARKQW010000060.1 GCA_029974695.1 Syntrophobacteraceae bacterium
CCCGGCCACGACCATCCCGGAGGCCAACGCCCCAGCCAGGATGCGGGTGGATAAGCTCACGGCCCGGGGACCCGTTTCTTCTCGGGGTTCCGTAAGATAGGCCGCCTTGACGACCAGCAGATAGTAGTACAAGGAAACGACCACGTTGATCATGGCGATGAGAACCAGGGCGAAGTGCCCTCGTTCCATGGCGGCCACGAACACCAGGAACTTGGCCGTAAAGCCGATGGTCGGGGGGATTCCCGCCAGGCCGAAAAGGGAAACCATGAGGGTGAGGGCCAGGATGGGCGATCTGCGGTGCAGCCCCGCCAGGTCTTCCACCTCGAGGTTCTTTCCGTCCCCGGCCACCACCGTCACCACGAGAAACGCCGAAAACTTCATCAGCAGCAGAGCCATGGCGTAGAAGACGGCCCCGGCGTACCCGGACTCGTTCACGGCCAGGATTCCGATGAGCACGTAACCCGCGTGGGCCGTGGTGGAGAAGGCCAGGAGCCTCTTGAGGTCCTTCTGCGCGATGGCGGCCAGGTTGCCCACGGTCATGGACATAATGGACAGGACCGCCAGGATCTGCACCAGGTGCGCGCTTCCCTGCCCCGCCAGGGCCACGACCCTTACCATCACGGCGACGGCGGCGACCTTCGAGGCCGTGGCGATGTAGGCGGCCACCTGGTTCATGGCCCCCTGGTAGGTGTCCGGGGCCCAGAAATGAAAGGGGAACACCGCCAGCTTGAAAAACAGTCCTCCGAGAGTCATCAGCAGGCCCAGGAACGCCAGGGGGCGCTCCGCCATCCCCGACGGGGCGCGGGCCATATCCGACAGGTAAGTTGCCGGAGCCGAGGCGTACAGCAGGGCCAGGCCGAAGAGCATCACCGCCGACGCAAAGGTTCCCACGAGAAAATACTTGATCCCCGCTTCGGTCCCGAATCGTTGGTCCCGTCGAACGGCCACCAGGATGTACAGGGAGTAGCTCGAGAGCTCCAGGGACAGGAATAGGGCCAACAAGTGATCGGCGCTCACCAGGAGCATCATGGCCAGGGTGCACACGAACAGCAGCACGTAAAAATCGTGGCGATGGCGCTCGCGAAGGTCCCTCATCTTCCCGCACAGGGTCAACACCAGAAACAGGCTCAACGACAGCAGTTCCTTGAAGACCTGGGAAAAGAGGTCCACGCGGAAGGCCCGGGTGAAAAGGTACCCTTCCTGCCCGATGGAGACCGTACAGATCGCCACCCCCAGTCCTCCCAGCAGAAGCGAGGTGCGATGTTCCCTCCGGGCGTCGGGTTTGGCCGCCAGGGACAGGACCAGAAACCAGAGGGCCGAGGCAAAATAAGAAATCTCGGGAGCGGCGATCAGCCAGTTCATCTCGACAGCCCAACCATGAAGGGAACCGACGCCGTTTGAATCACGTCAAAGAGGAGCGCCGGGTAAAGTCCAAATAGGAGGAGCACCGCCAGCAGGATCATCCGGGGAATTCCCTGCACCAGGGAAATGTCCGGCAAGTGTGCATATTCCTCCTTCGGGGGACCGTAAAACGTGTGCTGGACCACTCGGAGCATGAACAGAGCGCTCACCACCAGGGCAAGGACGGCCGTGGTTCCTCGCACCGGGTACACCTTGAACGCGGCAATGAAGACCACCAGCTCTCCCCAGAAGCAGGCCAACCCCGGAACCCCCATGCCCGCCATGGCCGCCACGATGAAGTAGGCGGACGCCACGGGCATGACCCGGCTGAGCCCTCCCAGTTCGGGAATCATCTTGGTGTGGGTCCTGTCGTAGATGTAGCCGACGGAAGAGAACAGCAGAGCCGTCATGACTCCGTGGGCGAACATCTGGAAGACGGCCCCGTCCAGGCCTTCCAGCGTAACCGTGGATAGGCCCAGGCCCACCACGCCCATGTGGGAAACGCTCGAATACCCGATGACGTACTTGAGGTCCGTCTGCCTCAACCCCACCAAGGCCCCGTAGAGAATGCCGCAGGCGGCGAGCAACGCCATGAGATCCGCCCATTGCTTCCAGCCCTCGGGACACAACATCACGGCCACCCGGAGGACCCCGAAGGCCCCGATTTTCATCAAGACGCCCGCGTGCACCATGCTCACGGCGTGAGGCGCCGCCACATGCCCCACAGGGGACCAGGTGTGGAAGGGCCACACGCCGGCCAGAATCCCGAACCCCAGGTACAGCAGGAGGAAGGCGAATTTTTGGTCCTGCGGGGTGAAGACGCCGGACTGCATCAGGGAAACCACGTCGAAGGTGTTCAGCCCGGACCGGACGAAAAGAAAGATCACCGTCGGCAGGATGAGGGCGCTGCCCGCCAGCAGGTACAGGGTCAGCTTCATGGCCCCGTATTCCTTGCGGGTGCTTCCCCACACGGCAATGAGCAGGTACATGGGGAACAGGGAGACGTCGTACCAGACAAAGATGAAGAACAGGTCCATGCTCATGAACAGGCCGAAGACGCCGGTCACCAGGACGAAATAGAGGGCGTAAAATTCCTTCACCCGGGATTCCATCCCCCACATGGTGAGGACGCCGGTGAAAAAGACGATCCCCGTGAGGAGCAGGTTGGGAAGGCTGAAGCCGTCCACCCCGTTGAAGTAATGAATCCCCAGGGAAGGAATCCAGGCGATCTTTTCCACGAACTGGAGACCGCCCAGGTGCCGATCGTAGGACACAAACAGGCTTACCGACAGGAATAGGGTTGCCCCGGAAAAGACGGCCCCGGCTTTGCGAATGAGATCCTTCCGCTCGTCGGGGACGGCCAGGATGACCCCGAGTCCCGCCACGCAGCTGAACAGGATGGCGGAAAGATAAGGAAAGTCGGCGTACGTCAAGTGCATGGGTCCAACGTCCTCGGTGTTCTCACAGGAAGAAATAGAGAGCCAGGAACACGACGACCGCAAAGGTTGTCAACAGTCGGTACTGGATCATCCCGGTATGGAGGAAAGCGGTGATTCGGCCTCCCGCCGCCGTGCTCTCGGCCGTTCCGTCCACGAAACCGTCGATGACCTTGTGATCGTTGAGATAAAGGAGGCGGGAGATGCCGCGGTCGATCCCCCGATCCACGAGGAACCCGTAGACGTGGTCCAGGTACCAACGCTGGGAAAACAGGCGGAAGAGCCCAGGCAGTCGTTCGACAAACCCGACCCGGGGAGCGCCCCGGCGCCCGAATTCCACCCAGGACAGCCCTAGGCCCAGGGCCGCAAGAGCCACGGACACGTAGGGCAGCACGGGATGGTGCAACGGATCGGGCCAATGCAAGCCGGAGATCTCGCCGCCCCGAAGGAATTGCTCGAGGGGCACCTGGAAAAGACCCAGCAAGAGGGTAACCCCGGCCAGAACGATCAGCGGCCCGTCCAGGATCCACTCATGGAATCGCGAGTGGGCGGACCCGTGGGAGGGCGCCGAAGCCTCGGGCGCCTCTCCGTGTCCGGGACCCGACTCCCCCGGGAAAAGCAGGATAAAAACCAGCCGGAAAGCATAGTACGAGGTGAGGAAGACCCCCAACAGACCCGCACCCAGCCAGAGCGGGTTCGAGAGCTCGGCCAGGCTTCCCAGGATCACTTCCTTGCTGAAGAATCCCGAAAGGAGCGGCAGCCCCGACAGCGCCCCGGCGGCAATGATCAAGCACGCCATGGGAATCTTGAGACTGCGGCAGCCCTGCCTGCCCAGCTCGAAGATGTCGTTGGTCGCGTACCGGTGGATAAAAACTCCCGAACAAAGGAACAGCAAAGCTTTGAAGGCGGCGTGGGTGGTCAGGTGAAAAGCCCCCGAAAAAAGGCTTCCGGCGTCCAGCCCCATGAGCATGAAACCCAGCTGGCTGATGGTCGAGTACGCCCAGATTTGCTTGATGTCCCGGTTTACCATGGCCATGGTGGAGGCCAGGAGCATGCTGACGGTGCCGACGGCAAGACCGACGGTCATGGCGGTCCGGGAAAAGAGAAAGAAGGGATAGAGCCTCTCGTACAGGTAGATCCCGGCCGCCACCATGGTCGAGGAATGCAGCAGGGCGCTTACCGGGGTGGGCCCCTGCATGGCGTCGGGCAACCAGGTCAACAGAGGAAACTGGGCACTCTTTCCGACGATCCCCCCAAAAATGAGCAGGGCCGAAAGGGTCAGCAGTTCGGGGGACATGGAAGCGGCCGCCTTGGGGCTGTCCATCTCGAGGATGTCAAGATTTCCCAGGTGGAGCAACACGAGGAGGATTCCCAGAAACATGGCCGCATCCCCGAGCCGGGTCATGACGAACGCCTTTTTCCCCGCCTGGCTCGCCATGAGTTTTTCGTACCAGAAGCCGATGAGCAGGTAGGACGACAGTCCCACCAGTTCCCAGAAGATGTAGAGCTGAAACATGGTGGGAGAAACCACCAGGTTGAACATGGCCCATACGAACAGGGACATGAAGGCGAAGTACCGGGAAAAACCGGGATCCCCGGCCATATATCCCAGGGA
>JARKQW010000093.1 GCA_029974695.1 Syntrophobacteraceae bacterium
AGACCATGGGCATCATCGCCATGGTCCTCTATACGGGGGGATACCTGGGGGAATCGTTTTACGTGCCCTTCTGGGTGGTGTTTCTGTGCTACCTGTTCATCGCCCTGGGAACCATGGCGGGAGGATGGCGTATCGTGAAAACCATGGGATCCCGGATCACCCGGCTCGAGCCCATCGGAGGTTTTGCGGCGGAAACCGCTGCGGCCGCTTCCATCATCGGGGCGTCCATGGCGGGAATTCCCGTGAGCACCACCCACACCATCACGGGAGCCATCGTGGGGGTGGGGGCCGTGCGGCGACTCACCGCCGTGCGGTGGGGGGTGGCCGGGAGCATCGTCTGGGCATGGATCCTCACCATTCCGCTGTCGGCCGCCATCTCCGCCCTGCTCTTCCTCGGCTTCAAAGCCCTGCACCTTTGCTGAACCCCGGCCGGTCCCGGGTGCAGGGGCAAACCGCCGTTCGACCCTGCTTGTGCACCGGGCATCAAAGGGTCGTCGGGCCGCAGGGGCAAACGGTCTCTACCGGGGACCCGCGCATGCAAGGGTCCTAGGGACGACCGGGGGGGCGCCCCCATCTCCATTGAAACGTCGGGAATTTTGGGCTAAGTGATTGCCTGAGAGCCCGGTTTTCCTCCTCCCCCGGAGAGGAGGAGGTCCGTGCCGATCGGGGGTGGCCGCCGGTAATAGCCGGGATTTCGACGCCCTCCTCGGACCACTCCCCCGGAGAGGAGGGGGGGTCCGAGGCGGTTTTTCCCCGAGTCGGGCAACACGGGCTTTCCGGGTTCCATTCCCCGAAATCCACAGTGGGGCTTCTCATGGCCAAGAAAGAGGCAGGAAATCGCCGACCGTCCAAAGTTGCTCCCGCTTCCCCACAGGGGTCCGAGCCCGGGGAGGAAGGGGACAAAAAGCGGTTTGACATCGACATATTTCGGGACTGGTGCAAGTCCTGCGGCATTTGCGCCGCCTTTTGCCCCCGGGAATGCATTGCCCTGGATGAAAACGGGTCTCCCGTCATCGACCGGGGCGACCGCTGCACGGGCTGCGGATGGTGCGAGCTGCACTGCCCGGATTTTGCCATCAGCGTTCGCCCGCGCAGGGCGAAAAAGCCGCCGGAGGAGGATTGAACCTCCGGCCGGGGGATTTTCCCGCCCGATCCGGTCCCATTCGACGGACTTTTGCAGTGGTAAGCATCACCCGGCGACCCAATCGAGAGGTTGCCGGGAAAAGCCGGGAGGAAAACGGGTGTCTCGTTCCGCAAACCCAGGACGTCCCTGCCTGCTGCAGGGCAATGAAGCCATCGTCGAGGGCGCTCTTGCCGCAGGGTGCCGCTTTTTTGCGGGCTATCCCATCACTCCGGCCACGGAGATCAGTGAGGGAATGTCGGCTCGTCTGCCCGCCCTGGACGGTACGTTCATCCAGATGGAAGACGAGATTGCCGGGCTGGGGGCCGTCATCGGGGCCTCCCTGGCGGGGGCGAAGGCCATGACGGCAACCAGCGGCCCGGGGTTTTCCCTCATGCAGGAGAACCTGGGATTCGCATGCATCGCCGAAGTCCCCTGCGTCATCGTCAATGTCATGCGGGGAGGACCCAGCACGGGGCTTCCCACCCACGTGAGCCAGGGGGACGTCATGCAGGCCCGATGGGGGACTCACGGAGACCACCCCATCATCGTTCTGGCGGTTTCCACCACCTGGGATTGCTTCCATGGTACGGTGCGGGCGTTCAATCTCTCGGAAAAATACCGCACCCCGGTCATCATCCTGGCCGATGAAGTGGTGGCCCACACCCGGGAGAAGATCTTCCTTCCCGATCCGCGGGAAATCGAAGTGCTGGAGCGGATCCGGCCCAGCGTGCCCCCCGAGTGGTACATCCCGTACGAAGACAACAGCCGGGGAGTCCCGGACATGGGGGTGTTCGGGGACGGGTACCGCTATCACGTGACGGGGCTGGTCCACGACGTAAGGGGATTTCCCACGGAACGGCCCGATGAAATCACGGCCCTGGTCAGCCGGCTCCATCGAAAGATCAACCAGCATTTTCCCGACATCCAGACCGTCGATTTCTTCCTGGCCGACGACGCCGAGGTGCTGGTGATCGCCTACGGGTCCGTGGCCCGTTCGGCCCGAAGTGCGGTGATCGAGGCCCGTGAGCGGGGGGTGAAGGCCGGCCTGGCAAAGCTGGTGACCCTGTGGCCCTTTCCGCGGCAGATCCTCGAGCCCTTTCTGCGCAGGGTTCGGGCCGTCCTGGTGCCCGAGCTGAACATGGGGCAGATGTCCCGGGAGGTGAAGCGCGTCAATCAGGGGATGACCTGGGTGGAAACCCTCAACCGCATCGACGGGAACCTGATCACCCCCAAGGAAATCCTGGCCCGCCTCTTGAAACTCTAGGAGGGGCCTCACCGCGGAAACGGCTGTTGCCGGACGGGGCCGATCCGCCTCCCCCCCGGCCCCCATGCTGTTGACTGAAGGATCGGCACGTTACGGAGAATGCAATAAGTCTTTGAAATGAAAAGATATTTCATTGCAATCACACCCGACTTGTGCGATACTGTCTCTTGTCGGAGGCTGAAACAAGCTTTCCATCCTTCAAATGTCAGCAGAGGAGTTGGCCATCATAACACAGGTCCTGCCATATATTCATGCCGACTCACCCCTGTCATCGCAGCTTTTCTCAACCTCATCCCCAAAAGAATGAGTCCCGAAGCCAAACGATCACCGCAGGATTTCACCCGCAACGCAAAGTTGTACGCAATCTTCATCATGAAGATGTGGATGATTTTGGTCGTGCCAAAGACGCTGCCATTGGACATCCAACGCCGTTCGGAAGAAAGGTTTCAGGCATCATCAGAACGTGTTCCGGTTCCGTCAGGTGCTTCCGGTGGCTCTTGATATAGATGCCCAACATGATTGGCATGCTGGAGAGGATCTGTTGATATTCAGCACGGGATGAAGGCGGTATGCACCAAAGTCGGGATTGGGGACCTGACCAACACCTTCTGGCGGCCGGGGTACCCACCGGGTGATGGCTTACTCGCCACAGACCGACTTGCCACCCCATTCTCTCAAAAATCGAGAGGGCTCTTCGCCTCTTTCGCGGTCTTGCTTGGTATGCAATGAGTGTAGATCATCGTGGTCTTCACATCGCTGTGGCCGAGGAGCTCCTGGATGGTTCGAATGTCGTAATTCGCCTGCAAAAGGTGGGTGGCA
>JARKQW010000095.1 GCA_029974695.1 Syntrophobacteraceae bacterium
ATCGGCGGCACCACCAACTTCCTGGCTTACGGAGAATTCCCCCAGAGCGCCAAGGAACCCGAGAGCCTGCTCTTCCCCCGGGGTGCCGTCTTCAAGCGCAAGATTTCCAATGTCCAACCCGTGGACATCAACCTCATCGAAGAGCATGTCAAGCGCAGCTGGTACGAAGGGGACAAGGCTCTGAATCCCGCCGCGGGAGAGACCAAGCCCAAGTACGAGAGCCTGGACGTCAACAATCGTTACAGCTGGATGAAAGCGCCCAGATACAACGGCGAACCCATGGAGGTCGGTCCCCTGGCCCGGGTGCTCATTGCCTACGGTAAAGGTCACGCTCCCACCAAGAAGGCCGTGGACGGACTGCTCAAGGCCCTGAAGGTTCCCCAGGAAGCCCTGTTCTCCACCCTGGGAAGAACGGCCGCCCGTGCCCTCGAGACCAAGATCATCGGCGAAGCCATGGAAGGATGGATGGGCCAGCTGGTGGAAAACCTCAAGAAAGGGGACACCAAGACCTACCAACCCTACGAAATGCCGGCCCAGGCCTCGGGAGTGGGCCTCAACGACGTACCCCGCGGCGCCCTGGGCCACTGGATCGAGATCAAGGACCAGAAGATCGGCAATTACCAACTGGTGGTGCCTTCCACCTGGAACCTGGGACCCCGCTGCGCCGGCGACAAACCGGGGCCCGTCGAGGAGGCCCTTATGGGCACTCCGGTGGCGGACCCCAAACGCCCGGTGGAAATCCTGCGCACCGTTCACTCTTTTGATCCCTGCATTGCCTGCGGGGTGCACGTGATCGACCCGCAGACCAACGAGGTCTACAAGTTTAAGGTTGTCTAGGCGTTGTCGCCGAGATATGCTATCGTCAAACAGGAACCTGGCTCAGGAGCCGGGGTCCTGTTTTTTGCCCCGATCGGTGTGCCGAGACGCGAGGTCGTTCTATGAGTGAAAAGCAAATCCTCGTCCTGGGTGTGGGCAACCTCCTGCTGCAGGACGAAGGCGTGGGAGTCCGGGTCATCGAAACCCTCGAGGCGGGATACGCTTTCTCCTCCAACGTCACCCTTCTGGATGGCGGGACCCTGGGTTTGAGACTGTTGGATCCCATCTCCCGGGCCGACCACCTCATTGTGGTGGACGCCGTACAAAACGGAGAAGCCCCGGGCACTCTCTACTTCCTGGACGGCAAGAACCTCTTCAACCGGGTCACCTTCAAGAACTCGATGCACCAACTGGACCTCCGGGAAGCCCTCGCGTATGCAGAGGTCCTGGGCAATTCCCCCACCGCCGTGGTCATCGGGATCGAGCCCGGAGACATTTCACCCTGGGGGCTGGAACTGACCGAATCGGTTCAATCCCGTCTCGAGGACATGGCGGGCCTTGTACTGAAAGAGATTGAAAAAGCAGGCGGCACCTATGTTGCCAAGAATTCCCCCGGAGCCGCTCTCCAATGAGAAAGGAACCCTCCCATGTGTCTGGCAATCCCCGCTGAGATTGTGCAAATCGACGATGAAACGGCAACGGTTCGAGTGGGAGAGGCCCTTCGGAAGGCATCGCTCATGTTGCTGCCCGAGGGAGCCGACCTGGGCGATTACGTCATCGTCCACGCGGGTTTTGCACTGCACAAGGTGGACCCGGAAGAAGCCATGGAATCCCTAAAGCTCCTCCGGGAACTGGCTTCCTTCGGAGAAGAGGAGTCCCCCCTTGGGACCTGACCCGGGCGGAATTGCCTTTTTGATTTTCCCCTAGATCGAGCGATTTGACCGGGACTAACCCCGTTTCGTCGTTCCCGCCCAGGCGGGAATCCGGAAAGAGCGTGCATACCCAATGGATGCCCGCCTTCGCGGGCATGACGCCCGGATGCTCTCGGAATCGCTCAACTCAGGTTTCCTCCTTTGCCGGTTCGAATCCCGGTAACCTCCGGGATATCTTCTTCTCCTGCCGGAATCTTCAGGACCGATCGGAGGGCGGGCGCCTGCGTTGCGCCGGAACCGTAGGGGCCCTCGTCTTCCCTGCTCCCACTTTCTCCGGGGAAGAAACGGGTTTCCGGAAGCCGACGAGGACTCGCGGATCGTCAACCGCCTTTGCCGCTCTCATCCCTTCGTGCCGTCGCCGACCGACGTCGAGCCCGGCGGGGGCGTTCCAACCGTTCCTATAATCCAGCAGTTGAAGCCATTCCAACTTTTGATCCGGACTGCCGAATAAGGATGCATTCCCGTTGACATCCCATTGAAGCCTGAAATAACGGCATCCGTCTTCCCGCAGCAGATCCGCATCGCACTCCAGACCTCGGAGGCCCGCCAGGAGACGCCCCCGGAGATTTGTCCCGCTACTCGTGTTCGCCCCGGTTCTTCTCCTCCTGACCAGTCATTCTTACGAGTCGGCAGGGAATCGTTCTTCCCATCTCCATTCGTAAGCGGACGGCATGATCGCTTCCCTACAGTCCCCAACCATCGAGGAAGCCTTGGGGTTGGAACCCGGGACCGAGGGGATTTCCGATGCGGAGACCATTGCCGGGGAAGGCTCCACCCAGGACGATGGGGAGCCGGGGGAGTTGGCGGAAGCGCCGGATGACAGGGAGGATCCTGCCCGGCAGGGCGTTGCCCCCGATGGGCGTGAGCCCCTTCTCCTTGTGAGGGCCGCAGACGCCAAGGCTCCTGCCGTCGCCGACCCATGGCCCGAACTGCCGCTTGGAGACGACGACAAAGTGGTCAAAAACCCTTACGTCGTCACCGGCAAAAAAGATCCCCGTCATTACGGCATCTTCTGGAGCACGCTGCTGTACAACTCTTTCGGCAAGTGGCTGGAGAGCCCTTACAGCAACCCCAGATCCGGTGTGGCCAAGAGGTGCCGGGAATGCCGCATGGTTTCCCCCACCGTTTGGAAAAGGGGAAAAGCCGGTCAACGCGGCTCCCGACAGAGGGGGAATCGACCGGAAACCCGGAAGCATCCACTCGCACCGGACCACCGTCGACCCAAACCTCTTGCAAAATTCCCTCACGATGAATGCATGGGCCAAACGGTTGGAGGGAAAGATCGTGGTGGATGTGACCCTTTACAATGACAAGACGGGGCATCATGTTCCTTCCGATTGCCTGCCCCTTGAGGCACCCTATCCTGGTGGTGAAGGCGACGGATTCCGCTGGAAAGCCACTCCAGCAGGTGAGCGGTTCCGTTTTGCCTCCCTGGTTCGGAACGGAGGGAGAAAGAGACGGGAAAGGAGACGATGGCGTGGAGTACGCACAATCCCCGAAAAGCCGGAGGATCGATTTGCCCGGCTCTGCCTGGAACCCCGACAGGAAGTATCTTGGAGGACTCCCCGGCAAGACCTACGCCAAGCTCCTGCAGGAGTTGCGGACCAATGTCTTTCCTACGGCCTCCTACTGGAGGCACACCACCCTCGTGAGCGACAACCGGCTTGCCGCCTTCGAGCGGGACACCTCCGGTTATTCCTTCTTTCCCGAAGGAGCCGGAGAGATCACCGGGACGAACACCCACCTTTACCGCCGCGATTCATCCAACCGATGGACCAAAAGAAGAGGGCGATGCCGGACATCGTCATGGCCCGCAACGTGCCGGTTCTACGGCAGGAGTGTTGAATCCTTCCTATGGACGCCCTTCCTTGGCGACCACCTCGTTTGCGACCGGTTTGAACAGGAAAGAAACCCTGCCTTCGTCCGAAGGATCATCGAAGGTCAACAGCACCCCGACTTTGTCGCCGTCCCAGAAGTAGCGTTTTTCCGATTGGACGGGATGGTAGGCATTTCCCAGCTGTTGATAGAAGCGCTCCTTGATCTTCGAGAAGGCATCTGCGGTCCTGTAATATATGATGACGTTGTAAAAGTGTCCCTTGTGAAAGCCGTAAACGATGTTGTTCACTTCGACGTCCTCGAAGCTGAGCTGGTCGCCGTCCCGCACATAGAACGTCAGGTCTCCGTCCTCGGCCAGGAGTTTCACCCCGGGCACTTCGCCAACCGAGGCTCCCCAAGGGATTCCCCGAAACCGGTCGAATTCCTTGGGAACCGGGGGGCTGTTCAGGACGACGGCCAGCCCGCCCAGCCCTACCAGCAAAACACAAGCCAGGATCATGAGGATGAGCCCTTTGCGCCCACCTGAAGCCATGCTTTTCTCCTTGTCTTAAAAAAGACCCGGACGATGCGCCCTCGCCCGTGCAGCCCCCTCGGGGGAACGCCCACCTTTATGCCGCCGCCGGGAGGTCTCGCCGCAGCCCTAGAAATCGGCACTTCCCGGAGACCGGGGAAAAGGAATCGCCTCCCGGATATTTGCGACGCCGGTCACGAACTGGACCATGCGCTCGAGGCCGAGTCCGAACCCGGCATGGGGAGCGGACCCATACTCCCGAAGGTCGAGATACCAGCGGTAGTCTTCGACGGATATGCCCTTCTGTTTCATCTGATCGAGCAAGACATCCGGCCGTTCCTCCCTCTGGGAGCCCCCGATGATCTCCCCCACCCGCGGGACCAGGATGTCCATGGCCGCAACGGTCTTGCCGTCGTCGTTTCTCCGCATGTAAAAAGGCTTCAAATCCCGGGGAAAGTGGACAACGGCCAGGGGTCCGCCCACGTATTTTTCCGCCAGGTACCGTTCGTGTTCCGCCTGCAGGTCGCTTCCCCAGGAAACCGGAAAGGCAAAGGGTTCCCCGGACTTGCGAAGGACCTCCACGGCCTCGCCGTAGGTCATGACCTGGAAGGGCTCCCGGGTGAGCTTATCGAGGGATTCCATCACACCCGGTTCCACAAACCGGGCAAAGAAACGCAGGTCCTCCTCGCAATCCGCCAGCACCGCTTGCGCTAGGCTCTTGAGAAAGGCTTCCGCCAATTCGAGATCGTCCTCGAGATCGTAGAAAGCCATCTCGGGCTCAACCATCCAGAACTCGGCCAAGTGTCGGCTGGTGTTGGAGTTTTCGGCCCTGAACGTGGGACCGAAGGTATAGACTTTGCCCAGGGACAGGGCGTAGATTTCCGCCTGGAGTTGACCGCTCACCGTAAGATACACAGGTTTTCCAAAAAAATCCTCCTCGAAGGGATTCCCTCCCTCTCGGAGCGCCGCAGCCGCTTTCTGCAGGTCCAGGGTGGTGACCCTGAAGACCTCCCCCGCACCCTCGCAATCGCTGGAGGTGATCACCGGCGTATGGATCCAATAGAATCCCCGATCCTGGAAGAACCGGTGAATCGCCTGGGAGAGTTTGTTTCTGACCCGGGTGACGGCCCCGATGGTATTGGTCCGGGGCCTGAGATGTGCGATCTGACGCAGGAACTCGAAGGAATGCCGCTTCTTCTGAAGGGGATATTTGGCCGGGTCCGCCCCCCCATAGACCTGGATCCGATGCGCCCGGAGCTCGATGCTCTGTTCCCGCCCGGGGGAAGCCAGGACCGTACCTTCCACCCGAAGGCTGGAACCGGTGGTGACGGAACCCATGGTAGGTTTGTGCTCTCCCAAGGCGGTTTCCGCAACCACCTGGAGATTCCTAAAACAGGATCCGTCGTTGAGCTCGATAAACGTCACTCCGGCCTTGGAATCCCGCCGGGTCCTCACCCAGCCTTGAACCAGGACCGGCTTTCCCAGGTATTCGTTTTCCCGGCGAAACAGGTCGGCGATGCAAATTCCCTTCTCCATGGCGCAGGGACCCTTTCGTGCGATTTCCGGGTTCGGTTCGATCACGGCCCATCCGGGCCGGAGCACGCCGCCCGGTTCCGGTGCGGCGATCCAGCCCATTGCATCCGTTTCGCCTCGGCGAAAACGGCAAGGGCGGCCGAGCGCATCCTCCCGGGGGGGCCGTTTGCGATTGTAGCACAGCCTTCCCAAAGAACAAACCGTGCGCGGCCGGGGCTTTCGGCCGGATCTCCTTGTCCATGGCGTTTTCCCGGCAACTGTGCTAGTAGAGCCCCTGGAAGGTTGGTGTTTCACCCCAGGAAAACCTGAGGACCCGTGTCGAGACAATTCTATCAGACCCTCTTGGAACAAATCGTCACCTGGTGTCTCAATGCCGGAGGCTGGTTGTTGCTGCCTGCGGTCTGTTACGGTCTGAGAAACCATGGGGAGTTCCTCAAAGGCAGGCTGGGGAATTTTTCCTTGGACGCCGCAGACCGGAAAGGACCGCGAATTTGGTTCCATGCGGCTTCGGTGGGAGAAGTCAACGGAGCCGTCCCCATCCTGCATCTCACCCACAGGCACCTGCCCCGGGCCTTCATCTGCCTCAGCGTGGGGACTCCCCAAGGCCATGAATTTGCCAAATCCCAACTGCCTGCCTGGGCGACGGTCGTTCCCTTCCCCGTCGATGTGCCCTGGATTGTGGACAAGAGCCTGAAAAGGATTCGGCCCGATCTGTACGTGGGATTCGAGAGCGAGTTCTGGCCCGTCCTGTTGGGCCGCCTGAGGCGCGCAGGAGTCCCGGCTCTTCTCCTCAACGGCCGTCTCTCCCGGCGGTCCGCCGAGAAGTATCGCTTCCTTCGCCCGGTTTTTCAGCCTCTCTTTCAGCATTTTCGCCGCATAGCCCTGCATTCGGAACAGGATCGGCAAAACCTGCTCGATATGGGGGTTTCTCCGGACCGAATCCGGGTGGTGGGAAGCTCCAAGCACGACGGCCTGCGGCTCCGGGTGCGGCCCGAGGCCGCAGCACGCTGGCGGGGACTCTTGGGGATTCCCGAGAACACGCCCGTCCTCTTGGGGGGGAGTCTTCGCCGTTCGGAATGCACCGGTCTTCTCGAGGTCTTCTGCGAGCTTCGTAAAACCACGGATTCGTGCCTGGGGATCTTTGCACCCCGACATCTCCATCAGGTGCTCCCCATGGCCGAGTGGCTCACGAACCGCGGGGTGCCTTTTCAGAGACTGTCCGAAATCGAGGGGCGGCGCACACGAAGAGAGGCCCCCGTGGTACTGGTGGATCGCATCGGGGTTCTCTTCGAGCTGTACGCTTTAGGGGACCTGATCTTCTGCGGAGGCACCCTCGAGCCCATCGGGGGCCACAACATCCTCGAACCTGCGGCCTGGGCCAGGCCCGTTTTCTACGGTCCTCACGTGGAGAAGGTCCGGGAAGAGCACCGGGTCCTGGCGAAAAAGAAAGGGGGATTTCCCGTTCGGGATTTCGACGACCTCCGTCAGCAGTGGGCATACTGGCTTCGACATCTTCCCGAGTTGAAGAGCTTTGGGGAAAATGCTAAAGATGCCCTGGACTTTCTTGGGGGGGCTGCGGAAAAACAGGTGGAGCTGT
This sequence comes from Syntrophobacteraceae bacterium, assembly GCA_029974695.1. GTDB lineage: Bacteria > Desulfobacterota > Syntrophobacteria > Syntrophobacterales > Syntrophobacteraceae > JAGPLX01. The sequence goes on from JARKQW010000095.1 coordinate 7,226, forward strand.
TGCTGCAGACCCTTTCCGAATCCGGTGCGAGGGTGGGTGCATGACGACGGATCGCCTCCAAACCCTTCTCCAGGAATTCAAAGACGGGAAAAAGACCCTGGAGGAGGTATTGGATTTTCTCAAGAGACTTCCCTTCGAGGATCTGTCTTTCGCTCGAGTGGACCATCATCGGGGCCTTCGTCGCGGGTTCCCCGAGGTCGTCTACGGGGAAGGGAAAACCGCCCGGCAGATTATCGATATTGTTGGGGCCATGCAGCGATTCGGGAGCGACATCCTGGTGACGAGGGTGGAGGAGGGCAAAGCTCGGGAAGTCGCCTCCACCGTCCCCGGAATGACATACCATCCCCTGGCCGGGATCCTTTCCTTCTGCCAGGAACCCCACGGCGAGAAGGCCCCGGGGAGCATCCGTGTCCTGTGTGCGGGGTCCTCGGACATCCCCGTTGCGGAGGAAGCGGCCGTGACCGCCGAATTCATGGGCAATCGGGTGGGTCGCCACTACGACGTGGGGGTGGCCGGACTGCACCGTCTGCTGCAGATTTGGGACGAGATTCGGGACGCCTCGGTTTACGTGGTGGCTGCGGGGATGGTGGGAGCCCTGCCCAGCGTGGTGGCCGGCCTGGTGGACCGCCCGGTGATCGCCGTCCCAACCAGTGTGGGATACGGAGCGGGCTTCGGGGGAATCGCAGCTCTCCTGGGCATGTTGAATTCTTGCGCCCCGGGCATTGCTGTGGTTAACATTGACAACGGGTTTGGCGCCGGTTACCTGGCCGGTCTGATCAACCGGCGCTCCGGGGCAGGACAAGCCCGGGCAGAGAGCGAAACCGCCTGAATCGCCGGAGGAGGCGTCGCAGCCTTTTCCGCGGATACCCCCCGGTCCCCTCCAGGGTTGGAAGTGGAGTCCGGAGAGAAAGGAACGAGGAAAATGGCGAGAGAATACCGCCCCAATGTCCGGGAGTCCGCCGTGATATCGAGGTTGGACCACGCCAAGGAATCCCAGCGCATCAATGCCTTGAACCTGCTTCGCCAGCATCTGGAGGAAGTAAGCCGGCGCATCGTTACGAAACTGGTGGAAGAAAGGTTGGTGGAGACCACATCGATGGATGACCTGGAGGGCCAGATCCAGCAGGCCCTGCAGACCATGCTCACTTCAGAAGAATTCGAGATCCAGTACCAGACGGCCAATTTGAGGACCCTGGTCCCCCGTCCCCATTTCATCAGCCTCTATGTGACGGCCTTCATCGTGGAAAAGCTCATCGATCACCCGAGCGTCAAGGAGATATTCGGCACCGACGAGGACATCTATGCATGTGTGAATCGGCAGGTTTCCCGGTTCATACCCCTCCAGTAGCCGCTTTCCACCGAATTGCTCCATCCGGTTTCCGGCGGACGTGCAGACTCCCGGGCTCAGTCCGTCACGGACCCATCCCCGGGCCGTGAGTCTTTTTTTTGTCGCCGCCCGGAGCGTTTTCCGCGCCCGACACGGCCCTTCGTGCCTGAAGGGCCAGGTCTTTGAGCTCCAAGAGATCCCGGTACGAAAAATCAGCCCGCCTGCAGGCAAAAAAAGAATTGTTGTGATACAAGGGCTCGTTTTCGATATCAAAGGACGAAACCTGCACCGCATCCTTCCACATGGGGCTTCCCGGCACGGGGGAATATTCGGCCAAGAAGGGACTCAACCCTTCCCTGCGAACCGCATTGACGGCATCGGCCACCTCCCGGGGGGACTGGCCGGGGGCTCCGCACAAGAGGTAGACACCGATACGATCCTTGGAAAACCCGGCCCGGGCCAGGTTCCGGACCGCTTCTTCGAACATGTCCGCCTCGACCTTTCCTCCCCACTGGCGATGCCTCTGGGGCTGGGTGGTCTCCAATCCCAGGCGGAGAGTGGTAAAACCGCCGGCGAACAGCAGATCACACCACTCGGGCGTGAGGGCTCGGACGTGCACGGCGTTGGGGGTATGAAACCTCAGGGCAACCCCGTCCCTGCAGAGCCTTTCCAGCGCGGGCCTCAGGCTCGATTCCGCATGGAGCAAAAGGGCGTCGTCGTAGAAGGCAAAATCCACGACCCCTCGCTCGCCGTGCCACCTGGAGATCTCACGGTGGATGTCCTCTCCGCTCCTCCGTTCCCATCGGGGCTCGAGTCGAGCCGACGCACAGTAAGGGCAGCGAAAGGGGCATCCCCTGCCCGCGAGAATCGGGACATATTCCAGAAGCGGAACAAGGTCCCAGGCGGGAGACGGCAGGAAGCTCAAGTCCCCCCATCGGTCCTTGTTGCGGACCGGCACCTGAAGAGTGTCCTCCACCCTGCGCCCGATGCGGGGGAGGGGGTCGGTCACCACCAGGTCGGCCCCGCTGGTGCGCCGGGCATGGTCTTCGCACAGCCGGGCGTAAACGCCGCCCAGCCAGATGGGGATTTCGGCAAAGACATCGCGCAAAGCCCCGATGGTCTGCTGGACACCGGGATACCAATAGGTCATCATGGAGGTCACCCAGATGAGGTCCGGTTTCGGAAGTGCCCGGAGCTTTTGTCGAAAGCTTTCGGGATGGATGCCGTGGCGGTAGTAAAACCGGGGGAAATCCCGGTAAGGGGAGGGCTTTTCGATCTTCATTTTGGGGTACTTCCCGGTCCCGTAACTCCGGGACACCCCCGGCTTCATGTCCGGATGGGTATTGCTGAAGGGATCGTACCGGTCAAGGCAATCCACCAAGGCGACCTGGATGCCGTTTTCCCGCAGGAGGGACGCCAGGGTCAGCAAACCCAGGGGCTTGGACCACAGATCGTAGGCGGCAAAATCCGTGATCCAGGGGTTGACTAAGAGGACAAAGGGAGTTCTTGGCATACGAGATCCGCCATGCGGAACCCGCCGGGGGTCGATCCCAAGGCGGGCCCCAACGGAATTTCCGTAAAGAGTCCGGTGAAAGAAGTTCACATCCTTATAGCTCCGGGACCCTGCAGGGTCAACTTCGGCAGGAATTGTTTCCCGAAAACCTATTCCTGCGGGACCTTTGCACCCTTTCCTAATCGTGTCCCCTCCGGCAAGACCGAGACCAAGGAGACTATATGAGAGCCGTGGTTCAAAGGGTTTCTCGAGCCCGGGTCGAGATTCGCGGGGAGACCGTCGGCCGGGTTGACCAAGGCCTGGTGGTTTTCCTGGGAGTCGGCCCCGACGATGGTCCGGAAGACGCCCGGTCCATGGCCGACAAGGTCCTCCACCTGAGGATCTTCCCCGACGGCGAAGACAAGATGAACCGGTCCGTCCTGGATCTCCGGGGGCAGTTGCTGGTTGTCTCCCAATTCACCCTGTACG
>JARKQW010000110.1 GCA_029974695.1 Syntrophobacteraceae bacterium
GAAGAGGCCATTAAGTCGGCCATCAAGAAGAAGCACGGCAGCAAGCTCGACCTGGATGTGACCTTCAACGAAGAGTTCGGCGAGATCGAAGCCTTCCTGTTCAAGGAAGTGGTGGAACAGGTATCCGACCCGGAAAAGCAGGTCTCCCTGGAGGAGGCCCTGCGCCTGGACCCCGAAAGCGAGATCGGAGATGAGCTGGGGATCCGCATGGATACGGAAGCCTTGGGCCGCATTGCCGCTCAGTCGGCCAAACAGGTCATCATCCAGAAGATGAAGGACGCCGAGCGGGAAGTCGTCTTCGAGGAATACAAGGGCCGTAAGGGTGAGATCGTCAACGGAATCGTCCAAAGGGTGGACAAGGGGGGCATCGTGGTCAATCTGGGCCAGGCGGAAGCCCTGCTGCCGCCCAAGGAGCAGATCCCCAAGGAGATCTACCGCCAGGGGGACCGAATTCGGGCCTATGTTCTCGAGGTGCGCAAAATCAGCAAGGGACCCCAGATCATCCTCAGCCGAACTCATCCCCATTTTGTGATCCAACTGTTTCACGCCGAAGTCCCCGAAATTGCCGAAGGGATCGTCAGCATCATCAGTGCGGCCCGGGAACCGGGATCCCGGGCCAAGATCGCCGTGGTGTCCCGGGACCCGGACGTGGACCCCGTGGGCGCTTGTGTGGGCATGAAGGGCACCCGGGTGCAAAACGTTGTCCAGGAACTGCGGGGAGAGAAGATCGACATTGTGCCGTGGAACATGGACCCCGCCAAGTTCGTGGTGAACGGTCTGGCCCCGGCGATCATTTCCAAGGTCATCATCGATCAGGCCAACAGGAACATGGAGGTCATCGTGCCCGACGATCAGCTCTCCCTGGCCATCGGCCGCAGGGGGCAGAACGTACGGCTGGCTTCCCGCCTGACCAACTGGCATATCGACGTGAAGAGCGAGAGCCGCTACGAGCGACAGAAACAGGCAGGGTATCAGTCCCTCCTCGAGATCCCCGGGTTGACCGAAGAGATTGCCGACCGCTTGTACGAAGCCGGGATTACCTCCCTGGATGACTTCGTGGAAGCGAGCCTCACCGAACTCGAGGACTTGAGCCGCCTTTCCCAATCGGACCTCGAGGGCATGCAGGCGAAAGCGCGAGAAAAGCTGATCGAGAGCCGGGAAGTCGAGGCGGACCTCTCGGAACCTTCGAAACCTGTGGAACCTTCGGGACCGGTGGAACCCGAGGGACCTTCGGAGCAGGAGGGGGAACTTGTCGAATAGGAGAGGACGATGCCTGATCCCGATTCCCGGAGCAAGGGCCCGGGACCCCGGGGACACGTTCCCGTACGAACGTGTGTGGTGTGCGGGACCAAAGGTGCAAAATTCGACCTGGTGCGTCTGGCTCTGGGTCCCGGCGATGGGCTCATTCGGGTGGATACCCGTCAGCAAATCCCGGGACGCGGGGCCTATGTGTGTGCAGGGTGCCGCCCCGGTCTGTGCGACAACAAACGCCTCCGAAGAGCATTTCGCGGCGAGGCGAAAGGATTGGCGGGCAATCTTGCCTTCGATTCGACGGGTGACACGGACTCTGACTCAGCAAAACCGGCTGACGACACTCCCTGACGACTCCATGGGCCGGGACTCGCGAG
>JARKQW010000143.1 GCA_029974695.1 Syntrophobacteraceae bacterium
GGGAAGGTAGTAGGCGTTGGCGATCATCGTGGGCACCACGGCACTGGCGATGACCGTGGCGACCAGCAACGAATACTGGGGTCGATCGATGATCCCGTGGGTGAGACCGAACAGGGCCGAAATGCTCCCGAAGGTCAATCCCGTGGACATGAGAAGAGTGGTGTACATTCCTTCCTGACCCGAGCTCCGGAACATTCGAGTAACGGGATACACCGCGACGAACTTCGCCGCCACCTTGCCCAGGAGCAGCAAGAGAAAGATCAGGGGCGCTCCAAGGAGGGCCGGGACCGAGACGAACGCACCCGCCCGGAGAAAGTAGAAGGGGGTGAGCAGTCCCAGGGTCAGGGTCCTCAGGCGGCGGATGAGGACGTGATCTCTGCCCACGGTCCCCGCCAGCACCATCCCCACCACGTAGGCGGGGAGCACCGCTTCGCTTCCGGCCCACAGGGCCAATCCCCCCATTCCAAACAGGACCAGGAGAAGGTACTTGGCTTCGATTTCCGAAGGTCTTCCGCCGTAGATGCCGAAGAACCGGGGCGTGGCCCAGGGCAGAAGAACCATTCCAACGAGGGTTGCCAGGACGAAAAAGAGGGTTTTGGGGCTGAACGGGGCAAAGAGGGACCCCAGGGCCAACACGGTGCCCAAGTCCGTGATGAAGCAGGCCGCCAGAACGGTCTTGCCGAAGGTGGTGGTGTTTAGACGAAACTCGATCATGACCGCGTAGACCACGGCCACCGACGTGGTGGAAAGGGCGACCCCCGCCAGCCAGCTGGCCCGTGCGTCCCAGTGGAGAAAGTAATAGGCCATGGCCGCACAACCCACGAAGGGGGCAAGAAAGCTCGCCAATCCAACGGCGGAAGCTTCCTTCCACTTGAGCTTGAAGACCTCGGGGTCCAGTTCGGCACCGGCCAGGAAGGTCAGCATGATGGCCCCGGTGCCGGACAAGAACTTGATCCAGGGTTCGTCCAGCCCCAAGACCGCCGCGCCTGCCATGCCCCCCAGCACCAGTTGGGCCAGGGTTCCCACCAGGATCTCGGACAAGGCGGTGGCAATTCGAAACCATGCGGACAAGAGCGCGGCAAACAACGCGAGGCCCAGCCAGAGGGCCGCAAGAAACCAGGTTTCCCCCATCTCGATTTTCCCTTTCCTTTGTGATTTTACGGAGGGATTCCACATCCCGTCCGCCGGTCCCGGAGGCAGGTCGCCGGGAAACCTCTTCCATGCCGCACGGCACAGTGGAAGCCTGCCGGGTTGAATCCTCATAGAGCACCGCGAGCGGACCGAGCATCACAAGGAACATGGGAAAACGAGATTTAGACCTTCTTGGAGTTGCTGCCGAGGACCAGGGTTAAAGAATGCCGTAACCGAATCAACGAGACAAAACGAGAAGCCTCCCAATGCCCGTCACCGGGAATTCGCAAACAAAAAGGCTCCGGCATCAAGTTCCTGCAGGAGCCTTCGGGATGATTGCCGTGGAACCCGACCCTGCCGGAGGCACCTGCCTCCCCAAGAGTCATCAACCCGTATCGGGTGGTTCCGGTGGACTCCATCACCTGTTCGAATTGGACGCCGAACCGGATATCACAGCCCAATGCCCAAAATCAAGAGGTCGTTGAGTGCACAATCTTCCTAAGAGCTTCCCCCTTAATAAAATTGCACATTGACGGAACCCGCCGATTCCAGTATTTTCTTGCACGCGCAGGTTGCCCATGGTGATGAAGTTCGCCGGAACCGCCCACAGACGGGCTGATGACTTCTACTTTCTTTCCTAGGAGAGTGGGAGTTTTTTTTTGCTTTTTTCATGCACGGAGGGGTGAAAGATGCTCGATTATCCGAAGATCAGGGACGGTCTGTTGCAAGTGGTGGATCGACTCTCGGACACGGTGAGGAGCGAAACGTCAAACTCTCTGAACCTGGTCCGGTCCAAGCTCGAGGAGGAAGCCTTCAACCTGGTGATTCTCGGGCAGTTCAAGAGGGGGAAGTCCACTTTCATCAATGCTCTTCTGGGGGAAAGCATTCTCCCCACGGCCATCGTGCCCCTAACCTCGGTGGTGACCATCCTCCGTTACGGCCCGACTCTGCGGGTGGAGGTCCGGTACCTGGACGATCGCCGGGAGGAAATCCGCCTTTCGGATCTTCCGGCCTACATCACCGAGCGCGAGAACCCCGAGAATCAAAAAGGGGTGAAGGAAGTGACCGTGTTCTACCCGTCGGAATACCTCAAAGGCGGGGTCCGCATCATCGACACCCCGGGCGCCGGTTCCGTATACAGCCACAACACCGATGTGGCTTACGGGTTTCTGCCCCAGGTGGACGCGGGGATCTTCGTCATTTCCGCGGATCCGCCCATGTCCAAGAGCGAGCACCAGTTCCTCAAGGACGTGCGCCAGTACGTGGACAAATTGTTCTTTGTACTGAACAAGATCGACCAGGTAAGTCTGGAGGACCGGGAGGAATCCCTGTCGTTCACCATGCAGGTTCTGGAGGATGACCTAGGCACCGGAAAGGTGAAAATCTTTCCCCTGTCGGCCCGGTGGGCCCTCGAAGGCAAGAAGGCCCAGGACCGGGAAATGGTCTCCCGCAGCCTCCTGCCGGACTTTGAACAAAGGCTCCGGGAGTTTCTGCTCCACGACAAGGGCCGGGTATTCCTATCTTCCATCATCAACAGCCTCCGGAAGCTGATCTCGGATGAAACCATCTCGTTTCGGTTGGAACAGGAGGCCATCAAGTTGCCCCTCCAAGTCCTCGAGGAAAAGATCGCCCGGTTCGAAGCGGAAATGGCTCTCATCCAGAAAGACCGGGAGAAGAACCAGTACCTGCTTGCGGGACATTTGAAAAAGATGACCGGCCAGTTGGACGAAGAGATCGGAGAATTCAAGCGGAAACAACTCCCCGCACTGCTGAAGGAGCTCGAGGAAGAATACCTTCGCAGGACTGGGCGGGGAGGGGGCAACCTGCGGGAGGAGCTCGAACAGTTCGTCTTCGATCGAATCCGGCAGAGCTTCGGCACTTGGAGGATCCAGTGGGCCGAGAAGATCTCGGTTCGCCTCGAAGAGGCTCACCGGGAGTTTGCCGAAAGAATCAACGAAACCATCGACCGGATCCTGGCCCTCACCGGCAACCTTTTCGAACTCGATCTCAAGCCTTTTTCGGCCGTGGAATCCCTCAGCACCAAAAGCGATTTCTATTTTCTCCTCAAGGATGATCCCGTGGGCCTCGAGCTCATCCAGCTGGCGGTGACCTCGGCCTTACCCCAGTTCCTGGCAAAGAAGATGATCTTGAAAACCATGAGGACCCAGGTAGAAGAACTCGTGGATCGTCACTGCGGGCGAGTCCGCTACGATATGGTGAACCGGCTCGAACGGACCGTCCGGGACTTTCAGCACGCCCTCGACGAGAAGATCGATCTCACCCTGGAGGGAATACGAATTTCGTTCCGCAAAGCCCTGGCCCTGCATTCGAAAGGTGCGGAGGACATGACCCGTAACCTGGGGGAGCTGTCGGCAAGACTGGGTTCCATTTCCCGTATACACGAGGAGCTGTTGGCTCATGCCACCGTGGTGAGCGACGGGGTTGGGGAGAATTAGGGCAGGCAAGATAGTGCCGGGGAGGCGCCGAATCTTCCCGCCTCGGGGCGGAGAAGACCGAGGAAGGGGTGCCCGAGTGCGGATCGGTCTTAAGAAACCTCGCAGGCGCGAAGGCCCTGGAGGATTTCCCCGCCGACGGCCTTTACCCCCCGGCCGATGAAGACCAGCCGGGTCTGGTCCGAGGAAAACTCTTCGAGATCCGACCGCCCCGCCACATAATTGAAGAGAAAACCTCTGCCGTCCAATCGAACGAATCCCTTGGCTCGATACACCTGGGAGGGCAGGCGGCGGACCAGCTCCCGGAATCGTTGCTCGCCCAAGGGTTTTCCGGTGGTGAAAGAAACGGATTCAAAGGTCGTCATGTCCCGAAAAGGGCTCCCCATCCTGGGACGTCTCTCCACTTCGAGGCCAAACAGCAGGTTGGTGTCCACCTCGCATCCCGCCGTTCGGAAGAAAATGGCCCGGGGGTTGTATTCGCGTACGGCGGTTTCCACCTGTTCCGCCTCTTGGAGGGAAATGAGGTCCGTCTTGTTGATCAGGATGATGTCGGCGGATTCGATGTGAGAGCGGGCGCTCATCCCGATGTAGGGGTACATGGCGACGGCGTAGGCATCCACGACGTAGACGACGCTGTCGATGCGAACCTGGGGCATTCCTCCGCCCACCCGGAGAACCAGGGCGTCCGCTTCAGCCACTCCCGAGGATTCCAGCACGATGAATTCCGGGCGGATGGTTTCCACCAGTTCCCGGATGGCCGCTTCAAATTCCCCCGTCATGGAACAGCACACGCAGCCCCCCGATACGTCGATGATCTTGAGATGATCGCCCTCGAGAATCTTGCTGTCGATGGAGACCTCACCGAACTCGTTCATAATGACGGCGATCCGTTGACGGGCGTTCTGCAGGATCCTCTTGAGCAGGGTGGTCTTTCCACTGCCCAAGGTTCCGGTGATGAGCATGATGGGGACCTTGGGTTCCATGAAAGGCGGTTCCTCTCGATGTTGATGTACATCCATCCGGTGGAAACGCTCTCACCTCTTGCGGGACCGAGGTTCGCGTCTCCCCCGTCCTTTCGTCCCATGCCCCGGGGGGCCTCAGGGTCGGGGTGCGACGCACTGTATGGGTTCCGAGCACCCTTGTCAACCCTGTGTGATCTGCCCGCTCCGTGGGCGTCCCAACCTTTTCGGCGTTCCCCCAGATGGAAATGACGAAACAGGACGCCTACCAACCCAATCATTCAATCCATGTGAGCGTTGCCGGCTCCTGTCCCCCGTGGGCTCATGAGCCCTTGTTTTCCTTCGTTGGAACTCGTGACCGAGATCACATACAATTTGATGAAAGATAACAATTGGTGTATCCTAACCCACAGGTTTCGGCGGACCTTTTTAGGAATTGCAAGGCGGTGCATTCCTTTCCCGAAGGAGGACTCTCATGATTGGCAGACCAGGCCGATGGACCGCACTCACCGTATGTCTTGTTTTCACATTTTGCATAGGGATCGGAGGGTTGGGGGCAAGCCCCCCCCGGGACAAGGACCCGGTTCCCGTTCCGCCGGTTTCCGACACCTTGGGGAAGCTCCCGGGGAAAGCGTGGAAAGGGCCGGGTGCCTCCAGGATACAGAAGGAAATCGACCAGCCGAATCCCAAGGATTACCGCAAGATGCAACTGCGTCGGCAACTGCAGGAAGCCCTGGATGAAGCTGCAAGGTCGGAAGAGGACCGGCCGGAAGTGAGGGCCCAGGCGGAAAGGCTGGCCAAGACGGGGAAGGACAAGGTCCTGGTAATCCTGGTGGAGTTCGGCGGGACGGATGTCTTCACCTGGACCCAGGGAGTCTCCACCTGGGACCCTCTCGGGAAAGCGGATCCCAACGAATCCACAGGGATCGCCGGGGATTGCTCCAAGATCATCACGTCCACCGCCGTGTTTTCCTATACGGGTCCTTTGCATAACCAGATCCAGCGGCCCCTTTCCGAATCCGACCGTTCCGGGGACATGATATGGACGGAAGATTTCGATTCCTCCTACTACCAGGGAATCATCGACGGCAACGGGGTTGTCTTCGACTATGTGCGGCAGGACAACAGCACGGTCCACGAGGACTTTACCGGGAAATCCGTTCGAACCTTCCTGGAGGACCAGTCCGGGGGGCTCTACACCATCGAGGCGGACATCTACGGGTGGCTCCAGGTTCCCCACTCCATCTGGTGGTACGGTGCGGACCCGTGTCCCGGGGCCCGATCGGGTCTCGATGTGGGGCACAATGGGGCCATTCCCGGGGCGGGAAACGCCAAGGCCCTGGTAAGAGACGCCCTGGACCAGCTCAAGGCCCTGCATCCGGAACCCTCCTTCTGGGCCCAGTATGATCAGGACGGGGACGGATACATCGATCGTTTGTGGATCATCCACGCGGGTCTGGGAGAAGAGGACAGCACGACCCTACTCAACCGAACTCCCTATGGGGAGGGCGGGCTCTGGTCCCATTCCTCGAGTCTCGGCTCCTATGAAATCGTGCAGGGCATTTACGCGGGACCCTACATCATGATGCCCGAGAATTGCGGCATTGGCGTGCTGGCCCACGAATACGGGCACAATCTGGGGGCCACGGATCTGTATGCCTACGGGTTCGGGGAGACCTCGGCGGGATTCTGGACTCTCATGGCCGATGATTGGACGGGGTATCCCATCGGCTTTCTGCCCCCGAATCTCGACCCCTATCATTTGGACGCCCTGGGATGGCTCAATCCCCTCACCGTCACGGACCCCACGAAGATCTACAAAGTGACCGTGGGGCAGGCCGGCAACTTCCCCGGGGGGGCCGGGGTCTACCGTGGAGTGAAAATCCCTCTGAAAAAGGGCGTTTTGCCTTTGCCGGTTCAGCCCGAGGGGAGCTATCAATGGTGGAGCGGTCAGGGGGACCTGGTTAACGCCACCATGACCCTTACCGATACCATCGCCATCCCGGGCGGCGGCTACAGACTCAAGTTTGATCTGGCCTATGACATCGAACCCGGATGGGACTTCCTCTGGGTGCAGGTGTCCGGGGACGGCGGGAACAACTGGACCACCCTCACCAACGGCAACACCACCTGTGCCCACGATGCTGACTGGATCGGGGGCGCTTACGGGTTCCCCGACGACCTGTGTGCTGCGGGAATCGGCGGTTTCACCGGCAATAACGGGAGCTATCCCGCCTACGAGGAGCAAAGTTTTTCCCTGGGGAATTGGGCCGGCCAAGACATCCTGGTGAGGTTCTGGTACATGACCGATTGGAACACCATGGGAAATGGGGCCTTCATCGACAACATCGCCATCACCTCCGACGAGGGCGTCCCGATTTTCCAGGATGACGGAGAAGGGGGCGGCGGCAACTGGAACTATGCCGAGGGATTCGAGCTCAACAACGGGACCCGGACCTTCACCCACAACTTCTACTTCCAATGGCGAAACGTCAACGATCCCGACAGCTTCGACAGCGCCCTGGGCGATTCCCGTTGGCGGTTCGGTCCGGCCAACACGGGGCTTCTGGCCTGGTACAACAACAACTTTTACGGAGACAACGAAGTCTGGGATCACCTGTTCGACGATTTCGGCTTCGGGCCTAAGGGGTTGATGCTGGTGGCGGACGCCCATCCCGAACCTTACCGGGATCCCTATTATGTCGGCGTGGGGTACAACAACGAGGGCGGCAACGTGGATCATCGCTCCCTCATGAGGGATGCCCCCTTCAGTCTGTGGGATTCGGTGGATTTCACCATGCAGCCTCCCTATGTGTACGAGGAGGCGAGTTTCAGCGGGCGCCCGGCCGTGAGCGTCTTTTCCGATGACGTGGGGTACTATCCCGGATCGGAGTATGTTTCCCGAGGACCGGGGTACGATCCTTCGGTGGCGATGAAATGGGTGACCCACCAGTGGGACGCCGGAGTGGTGATGCCCTCCCGAGTGTTCTACGGAATCCGGGCCCCGGGGTATACGGGCGACCAGGAGTTTCGTTTCAACTGCTCGAGACTCGCCGGAGGGCGCTTGGGCTGTTACTGGTTGGGAGCCGGGGTGGGGCTGGGCTATGACGGATCCAACGGAAATCCCGGTGAGGTCTCCGGCCAATACGGGTGGAAAGCCCAGATCCTGAGCCAGACGGAATACACCGCGACCCTCAAAATCTGGAACTCGGTGGTCCCCGTGGCCGATTTTAGTGCCGACGTCGTCAAGGGGAAGGCGCCCCTCGACGTGAAATTCACCGACAAGTCCCGGGGAGAGATCCAAACCTACGAGTGGGATTTCGGCGATGGGAACACCAGC
>JARKQW010000197.1 GCA_029974695.1 Syntrophobacteraceae bacterium
GCAAGGGGGGATCGGTGGGACTTGGTCTTCAACCATGCCGAGGGCCTGCACGGGTACGGTCGTGAGGCCCTCGTGCCCGCAATCTTGGACGCCAACGAGAACCCTTACACCTTTTCCGATCCCCTGGTCCTCTCCCTGACCCTTCACAAGGGACTCGCCAAGCACGTGGTCCGGGACATGGGAATTCCCACCCCCGATTTCGCCGTGCTCGAATCCCACGAGGAAGCCCGCTCCATCGCGCTGCCCTATCCCTTGTTTGTGAAGCCGGTGGCGGAAGGAACGGGGAAGGGGGTGACTCCGGCATCCCGGGTCCGGTCCCCCGAAGAGCTGGGTGTCGTCAGCCGAAGACTGATCGAGACCTACCGGCAGCCGGTGCTGGTGGAAACGTTCCTCCCCGGCCGCGAGTTCACCGTGGGGATTCTGGGGACGGGAAAGGCGGCCGAGGCGGTGGGGGTCCTCGAGGTGCATCTCAACGACCGGGCGGAGCAGGAGGTCTACTCCTACGTGAACAAGGAAAGATGCGAAGAACTGGTAGAATATCGGGTTGCAACGGATCCGGAGGCTCTTCGAGCCCTCGCCCTGGCTTTGGAGGTGTGGAGGGGCCTGGGCTGTCGGGACGGAGGCCGGGTGGACTTGAGGTCCGACTCCCGTGGGAAGCCTCATTTCCTCGAAGTGAACCCTCTTGCCGGACTGCACCCGGAACATTCGGATCTTCCCATCCTGTGCAGCCGGGTGGGGATCTCCTACCCTGGACTGATCGAGAAGATCGTCCGATCCGCCCTGGACCGGGCCTCCAATTCCCCCTGCCCCGGGACCCGCAAGGAATGCCGCCTGGAATCCCGAGATCCCGGAAGAATCCCTGCATAAAGAACCATCCGTATGCGCATCGCCGTTCTATACAATGAATTGTCGCAACCGGCCACCCCCGATGAGGAAGACGTCCTGGTTCAGGTGGAGGCGGTTTCGTCGGCCCTGAGCGAACTGGGACATGAGGCCGTCGCCATTTCCTTCTCCCTGGACTTGCGGAAATCCCTGGCTTCTCTCGGCGATCTTCGTCCCGAGATGCTGTTCAACCTGGTGGAGGGCCTGGACGGGTCGGGGCGGCTCATCCACCTGGCACCTTCCCTGTTGGACCACCTGGGAATTCCGTACACGGGATCCTCCGCCGAGGCGATCTTCCTGACATCCAACAAGCCGATAGCCAAGACCTGGATGCAGGCCTCCAAAATTCCAACCCCTCCATGGTATTCGGGTCGCCCGGGGGAGGCACGGTTGCCGTTCAGTCCGGGGCAATACATCGTCAAATCCGTCTGGGAACATGCCTCCGTGGGGATCGAGGAGGATTCGGTGGTGGAGGTGGGGGATTGGCCGGAGTTGTGCCGACAGATGTCCCGACGCCGAGGAATCCTGGGAGGGGACTGCTTTGCGGAAGCCTACATCGAGGGGAGAGAGTTCAACCTCTCGATGCTGGCCGGTCCCTCGGGAATGAAGGTCCTCCCCGCCGCGGAAATCCGCTTCGACGACTATCCTCGCCACAGGACAAGGCTGGTGGGATACCGAGCCAAGTGGGATGCGGAGTCCTTCGAGTATGCCCACACTCCCAGGAGTTTTCAGTTTGCGGAGGCCGACGCTCCCCTGATTTGCCGTCTCAAGCGCATTGCTTCCCGGTGCTGGGAGGCGTTCGGCCTGAACGGCTATGCTCGGGTGGATTTTCGAGTGGACCCCGTCGGCAATCCGTGGGTCCTGGAGGTCAACGCAAATCCCTGCCTGTCGCCCGATGCTGGATTTTTCGCCGCCGCGGCCGAGTCGGGTCTTTCTTACCCCCAAATGATCCGGAGGATTCTGGAGGCTTGCCCGGCGCCGGACGGAGTGCCGGGGGAATGAGTGGGGCACGTTGTTTTGCCGTTGCCTCAAAGGCGGGCCTGCGGGCTTCACCGGCGATGGAGGATTCAAGAAAGGGGCTCCCGGGCGTCAGGCCGGAAGACGCGCCGGTTCGAACGGCGGTTGCGACCAATCGCTGCAAACGGAACGCCCTGTGTTGCGGCGGCTCACGGGACTCGGTCCAAACGCCCACCAGGTAAGTCGGTTCGAATTCGACCAGCACGGGATGGGACAAGACGCTCGAATGGGTGCGGGCCCCGGGGAAGCCTGCCGGACTCTTTGTCGGCAAGAATCCTCCGGCATGGAACTGCACTGAGGAGGCGAAGGTGTCTTCGGCGTACGAAAAACCCCGGCAACATTCGGTAAGCTTGGAGAGGGGAGCTTCCGTGAACTTTCGGGAGAAAGTCCGGGCCGGCGACCGGGAGTGGGTCCGGGAGGTTGTTGAATCCTCGGGCTTTTTCACCGACCGGGAAACGGAGGTTGCCGTCGAGTTGGTGGATGAGGCCCTGCAGCGGGGCGAGAAGAGCGGGTACTATTTCCTTTTTGCTGAAGAAACGGAAGGGATCTTGGGCTACACCTGCTTTGGGCCCATCGCGTGCACTCGATCCAGCTTCGATCTTTATTGGATTGCCGTCCGGCCCGAAGTGCGGGGAAGGGGCCTGGGAAGAGAGCTTCTGAAACGGACCGAGGCCCTGATTGAGGCCAAAGGGGGCACCCGGGTTTACGTGGAAACCTCGTCCCAGCCGCTCTACGAGCCCACCCGCGCGTTCTACGAACACAACGGGTATGGAAAGGAAGCCCTGATCCGGGATTTTTACGCCCCCGGAGACCACAAGATCCTCTATGGAAAGGTTTTGAAAGGGTCGGGCCTTTCCCCTAACTCCCTTTGATCTGGGGTGCCGGGATGTTCGGGACGGCGTCCGTTTCTTTGCCTTTCTTGCCGTCCAACCGGCTCTTCAGGCCGCACACGCTGCATAGATCGCTGTACGTCGGCTCTCCGCATCGAGCGCAGGTCCCAAAACCGGGCATCGAGGCTTCCCTTGCGGGCCTGTCCAGGTAGCCGAACAGGAAATCCCTCTTGGTTCCTCCCATCTTGTCCTCCAGGAATTGAAGGGCTTCCTTGAAGGCGTGGCTGGTGGCGCCCCTCGAAAGGGGGCATAGGGAATCCACCGGTTCGATGCCCCGAATTTGACAGTACAAACGAATCTCCCCGGCTTCCAGGCGATACAGGGGCTTCATCTTGATGGGGAGTCTCGGGTGCGGTGAGGGCAGAAACGGGGAAAGTTTTTCCAGGTATTGGCGGCGGTGACGAACCAGGTTTCCCAACAGCCGCCCGGCTTCATCGTCCAGGTTGTGGCCCGTGGCCAGCACCGCATATCCCTCACGGACGACCAGGCGATTCAAGAGCTGGCGCTTCAAGAGCCCGCAGACCGAACAGATCTTTCTGCGGGTTCTCCTTCGAATTTCGGGAATGGCGTAGCCGAAGATCTCTTCGAGGAAGACCTCCCTCCACGAGAGGCCCCGGGAGCGGGCAAACCGGTCCACCGCCCCGGAAGACGCCCGGGAAAAGTCGTGAATGCCCAGGTTGATGTGAAGACCCTCCACCGGATATCCCAACTGATGAAGGACGTCCCACAGGGCCAGGGAGTCCTTTCCCCCGGACACGGCGATCATGATGGGAGTTGCGGCGGAGACCCCGAATTCCTTCATGGCCCGGGAAACGGCCCGATGAAAGAAAACCAGGAAACACTCGGGGCAGAAAAGGGCATGGTGACTGGATAGCCGAATGGTGGCCCGGGACCGGCACCGGGTGCACTTGGCCTCGGGGGGTAGGGGGCTGGACAAGGAATGCATGGCTCCCATCATCCTCCTATTCCGTTCATGCCGGGTTTATGATCCAATAGGACGGTAAGGCGGGGCCGTCGCCCGGCAGCCGAAACGGAGTGTAGCCTTTCATGAAGGAAAAGACCAGAGAAGACCGGGGCCGCCGGAGCCCCGGGTTCGAGGAGGTGCCACAGAGCCTATGTCGGGAATGCATTACGAGGGAATGATCATCCGCCCCCCCAGCGAGGCCGACAGCATCCTGCTCCAGGTCACGGTCGGCTGTTCCCACAACCAGTGCAGCTTCTGCGGGGCTTACAAGGAAAAGCGTTTTCGAATCAAAGACCCTGAAATCATTGACCAAGACATCGACTATGCCGCTGCAAACTACTCGTTTCTCCACCGGGTGTTTCTCCTCGACGGGGATGCCCTCATCGTGCCGCAACCGCGGCTTGTGGGCATCCTCGAGCGAATCCGGGAGAAGATGCCGTGGATTCGCCGGGTCGGGGTCTACGGCAACGCCAAGAGCATTCTTCGGAAGACACCGGAAGAACTGAATGCCTTGCGGGAACTGGGTCTGGGGATCGTCTACCTGGGGCTCGAGAGCGGGGACGCCCAGGTCCTCGAGGACATCCGCAAGGGAGTGAGCCCCGAACGGATGGTGGAGGCGGGCGTTCGTGTGCGCCGGGCGGGGATCAAGCTTTCGGTGACGGTCATTCTGGGGATTGCGGGCCTGGAAAGGTCCCGGATCCATGCGAAAGCGACGGGGGAGGCATTGAGCGCCATGGATCCGAACTACGTGGGGGCCCTGACCCTCATGGTTCTGCCCAACACCGAAACGGCCCAACGGGTATCCCGGGGAATTTTCCGGGTGCCGGAACCGAGGGAGTTGCTGGCGGAGCTGCGGGAAATGCTTTTGCACACTCACATGACCCGGGGTCTTTTCCTGGCGAACCATGCGTCCAACTACCTTCCCCTGAGGGTGAGAATGCCCTCGGAGAAGGCAAAGGCCCTGGCAATGGTGTCGGAGGCCGTCGAGGGCGGCCGTGCCCTGAGGCCGGAGTGGCTGAGGGCCCTGTAGAGGGAGCTCGGAAACATGGCGGGTCAGGGGAGGGGGCGCAGTTCCGCCTGACCCCATTTGAGCTTGGTCCTGAGAATCTCGAAGTAGTTGATGGACGGAGTTTTGATGAGTCGCAGGGGGCTGGCCTGGGTGGAGATGCGAATCCGGTCCAGGGGGGACAGTTCACAGCCCACCTGGCCGTCGCAGGTCAGGGTCAGGTCCCGGGCCGGCCCGACGATTTCCACCTGGATGACGACTTCCGAGGGCAAAATGATGGGACGATGGGTCAGGGTAAAGGGACAGATGGGGGTCAAAACGACCACACGGGCCGTGGGGTACACGATGGGACCGCCTGCGGACAGGTTGTAGGCGGTGGAGCCGGTGGGCGTGGCTACAATGAGCCCGTCGGCCCGATAGTTGGTGAGGTACTTTCCGTCAATGGACGTTTTGATGTCGATGATCCGGGCCAGGGCACCCTTGTTGATGACGGCATCGTTTAGAACCGATTGACGGATGACTTCCTGGCCGTCCCGCTGGATGGTCACCTCGAGCCGCATCCGCTCTTCGATTTCGTAATTGTTTCCCAGGATCTCTTTGAGTTCCCGGAAGCAGTCTTCCATGTTGATTTCCGTCAGGAACCCGAGGCCACCCAGATTGATACCCATCACGGGGGTTGTGCGGCCGGCCAGGAACCGCGCCACGCTGAGCAACGTGCCGTCTCCTCCCAGGACAATGACCGTCTGCGCCTGGGGAGGGATTTCGAGCTTCGGGCTCGATGCGCAACTCCTCCCCTGCTGGTCGACGTTTTCCTGGCAAAGGACCTCCACATGGCGGCTTGTCAGCCAATCCTTGATGATCCGGGCCAACTTTGCGGCTTCGGGTCGCGACCGCTTGTAGACAATGGCAACACACTGCATAATGGTTCCTCCCTCCCAAAATAATCGAAAGATGATAGGCCTTTAGATCTCCGGTATGCAATGAAAATATTTGTAAAAACCCCATGACTGCATTAAGGTTGGAGAGGGGGGAGGACATCTCAAGGAAAAGAGCGGGTTAAGAGTGGGTATGGAACCGAATTCGGAAAACTACAAGGTGCCCGGCCAGTCAATCCTGGTTGTGGACGATGAAGAACAGGTTTGTGAACTGCTTGCGGAGGCCCTGACCTATATGGGCCACCAGGTCGTCACGGCCGCGGACGGGCAGGACGCCCTGGAAAAGCTGGAGCACGCCGACTTCCAGATCGTCATCACCGACCTCGATATGCCTCGCATGGACGGGATGGAACTCATTCGCTACCTGGTTCAAAACCGCAACGGTACGGACATAATCGCCATCACCGGTCATGCCATGAAATACCGGTACACGGACGTGGTGGCGGCGGGGGCTGCGGATTTTATCAGCAAACCCTTCAGCCTGGACGAGCTGGAAGCCAAGGTAAAGCGGGTGATCCGGGAACGGGAGCTGCGCACCGAACTGGAGAGATTGGCCATTCATGATCCCCTCACCGGCCTGTATAATCGCCATTTTTTCGCAAGAATTGTCCGGAGGGAAGCGGTTCGATCCATTCGATACGAGCATGCCCTGTTTCTGTTCTATCTCGATGTGGATCGCTTCAAGGAGTATAACGACAAGCACGGGCATCAAGCGGGGGATCAGCTCTTGATCCAGCTTTCGAAGGCGCTCAAGGCTTCGGTTCGCCAGGACGTGGATACGGCCTTTCGATTTGGCGGCGATGAGTTCACGGTACTCCTTCCCCATCTGGACCGGGATCAGGCCGGGATGGTGGCGGAACGCATTCGACAGAACTATAACTCCCTGGGGCTGGAACCGACCCATTTGTCCATCGGGATGGCCCGGTTTCGGGCCAAGTCAGGGGACGTGGATCTGGATGTGGAGGACATGATTCATCGGGCCGATGGGGCCCTCTATCGGGCCAAGCACGATTTGGGAGGAAATACGGCTTGTTTGGATAAGGATTCGCTTTTTTAGTCGTCGGAATAATTTTCCTGGTGGGGATCCTCAGGGAAATATCCCGCCTTTTTCATTTTTTCGAGTTTTTTTGAATCTTTTCCGGGTATCATTTTCTCTTGACACTCCATAGGCGGTCCTTTATATAAGGCACACCTTGGTGGGCGTGCGGCCGACACAGGGTAAGCTTTGGACAATTCTTTGAAAACCAGGAAAAGCGGCGGCGGCGACCCCATGCCGTCGCAGCGTGATTTGGCTGAAAACCAGATCCATGTTTCGCTAGGGGCGACGGTTTTCTGATCCTGATCCCATCTCTGGTACTTTGTTTCAGGAAGTACCGCCCGTAGTGTTTCATGCAAAGTCCATCGAGGCGTGAGCAGTTGAAGGCGTTTGAGGCCCTGCAGCGCTTTTTTCTGCGGTGGCATCTCCAGGCGGAGGGCGGTGAACAATGGAGTGACTCGTGAGGAGAACCTGAGGTTTCTCCACTGAAAGAAGGGAGGTGACTGCCATGGGCAACAAACCCGAATTCGGATTTGGGGTTCATCTGATGGTCGATGGTTATGGGTGTGATCGTGCCGGGTTGGAAGACATCAACGGGATCTACGGCTTTCTGGATGAATACCCGGCCCGGATGGACATGACCAAGATCATGCCCCCTTACGTGTTCCGATACACCGGATCCACGCCGGAAGACTGGGGAATCTCCGGATTTGTGCTCATTGCAGAGAGTCATATCAGCATTCACACGTTTCCGGAAAAACAGTACCTGAGCCTCGACATGTTTTCCTGCAAGCCCTTCGATACGGATCTGGCGGTGGAGACGGTGAAGAGGTATTTCGGAATGCAGAAGTGTGAAATCAAGGTGTTGGATCGAGGACAGGAGTTTCCGAATTCCATCCGGGCATGCGCGCAGGTGGTCCGCATGGATCGGATGTTGATGCAACGTTCAAAATGAAAAGGTCTTTATGAGTGAGCCAATGGTGGGGTCCCGGCCGCCGGAGTGCCAGGGACCCCATTCTTCGTTTTTGGGGTTGAATGCCGAGGAATCTCGGTTTGATTCCGCCAACGCCGTCGTCGTGCCCGTTCCTTACGACGGAACCACCACCTTCCGGGCCGGCACCCGGGAGGGGCCCCGGGCCATCCTGAATGCTTCGAGAGAGCTCGAGTTTTTCGACGATGAGACCCTGACGGAAGTCCACCGGGAAGGAATCGCCACCCTGGAGGAGCTCCCCGTGGTGGTTTCCTCTCCCCGAGACATGGTGAACCAGGTCCAACGGGTGGGTGATTTTCTCCTGAGTGCAGGGAAGCTGCCGGTTCTGCTGGGAGGGGAACACCTGATTTCCTTGGGGATGATCGAGGCGGCGGTGGGCCATTTCCCGGACCTCACGGTGCTGCATCTGGACGCCCATACGGACCTCCGGGAAGAATACCAGGGCAGTGCCTTCAGCAACGCCTGTGTCATGCGCCCGGTCTCGAGACTTTGCTCCCTGGTGCAGGTGGGAATCCGGGCCGTGACGGGGGAAGAGCTTCAGTGGGTCCGGGATCGGAAAATCCCCTGCTTCTTTGCCCGGGACCTCTGGCGGGACCCCTCCCTCTGGGAAGAAATCCCCTCGAAGCTGGGTCCGCATGTCTATATCAGCATCGACCTGGATGTGTTCGATCCTTCCATCATGCCCGCCGTCGGCACCCCCGAGCCCGGAGGAGTCGGCTGGTACGAGGTTCTCTCATGCCTTCGCCGGGTGGTACAACAGCACAGAGTGGTGGGATTTGACGTCATGGAGCTCCTTCCCATTCCCTCGATGACCGCTCCCGATTTCCTGGCGGCCCGACTGGTCCACAAGGTCCTCTCCTATATTTTTCTAGACAACCCGCCCCGGGCCTAGTAACATCTCAAGGCTACGATAATACTGGGTAACAGTTGAACACAACGGCCCCGAGCCCTCCGTTGGCGTTACCGCTCGGTAGATCTCTAAAAGAGGGGTTGAGCATTGGAAAGAATATCGGCCAGGGGGTTTCAAAATTGGCTCAGAATGGTGTTCCGCCGACTCGCTCGCGTGGAGGATGCACAGAATATCGAAAAGGAGATCCAACAGCTCATTGACGAAGGGGAACAGCAGGGCCTGATATCCGAGGACGAAGGAGAAATGATCCAGGGAATCTTCTCCTTCCGGGATACCATCGCCCGCGAGATTATGGTCCCCCGCACCGACGCGGTGTGCGCCCCCCTCCAAACCGGGATTTCCGACATCATCCAGCTCATCCTCCGCACCGGTCATTCCAGGATCCCCATCTACAAGGAAAACATCGACAACATCATCGGGACCCTCCACGCCAAGGACCTCCTCAGCAACTGGGGAGAGGTGGACCTGGACATCTCCGGGATCGTACGGCCCCCCTACTTCATCCCCGAAACCAAGAAGATCAGCGAGGTGCTCAAAGACCTTCGAGGAAACAAGTCCCATATGGCCATCGTCATCGACGAATACGGGGGCACCGCGGGAATCCTGACCCTCGAGGACATCATCGAAGAGATCATCGGCGAAATCATGGACGAATATGATGCGGACCAGATGCTCATTGCCGAGCATGAAGACGGTTCCATCACCGTTAATGCCCGCCTGGATGTGGAA
Source organism: Syntrophobacteraceae bacterium (assembly GCA_029974695.1). Classification (GTDB taxonomy): domain Bacteria; phylum Desulfobacterota; class Syntrophobacteria; order Syntrophobacterales; family Syntrophobacteraceae; genus JAGPLX01. The sequence continues at coordinate 9,361 of JARKQW010000197.1, forward strand.
GAGCTGGAGGATTACTTCGATATGGAGCTGCCCGAAGGGAAGTTTGAATCCGTCGGGGGCTTCGTCATCAGCCTCATGGGAAAGGTCCCGGCCGTGAACGAGATCGTTGTCTACAAGGACCTGGAGATGCGCATCGAAGCGGCCAGCAGCAGGAAAATCGAAAAGATCCGCATCCGCAAGCTGGAGGGTGAAGCCACGGCAACCCGGTCCTCCGGCGAGGTCTTCTCCTGAAGCAGCCTCCGTCTTTCCACCGCGACCGTCCTTCCACTGAAATCACCGGAAACATGAGTCGAAGATCATGTGGCTTGCCGTTTTACTCAGTATCCTGAGCGGAATTCTCCTCACTCTGGGGTTGCCCAAGGCGACGCTTCCCTACCTGTCCTGGGTTGCCCTGGTCCCTTTACTGACGGCCTTGGGCGGCCGCAGCTCGAGGGAATCCCTCGGGCTGGGATTCCTCTGCGGGCTGGTGCATTTCCTGACGATGCTCTATTGGATCCGCTACGTGGTGGACCATTACGGCGGGCTCCCCTTTCCCGTGGCCGCATCGGTTCTGCTCCTCCTGTGCCTCTACCTGGCCCTGTACCCGGCCCTCTTCGCCCTCTGTTCCCACCTCTGGGAAGATTCTCCCCGGCTGTGGGTTTTCGGGCTGCCGGGGGTCTGGGTCACTCTGGAATGGGTTCGGGCCCACGCCCTTTCGGGATTTCCCTGGGGAAACCTGGGGTACTCCCAAACCCCGTTTCTAACCCTGATCCAGGCGGCGGACATAACCGGGGTCTATGGGCTGAGTTGGCTGCTGGTTCTATGCAGCACCACGGTGGTCGGGTGCTTCCGCCTGCCCCCGGTGCGCAAGTGGGCGATCCCCGTCTTCTGCCTTGTCCTGGGTTGTGTCCTGGTCTACGGGTCCTGGCGCATCCGGGATGTCAACGGACTTCAGGCTCGGGTTCGCCCGTGGAATGCGGCGGTCATCCAAGGGAACATCGACCAGAGCAAGAAATGGGACCCGGCGTTTCAACAGGAGACCCTTGCCCGGTATGCCCGGTTGTCCCGGGGGGCGGCAAAGAACCATCCGCCCCCCGACCTCATCGTGTGGCCCGAGACGGCCACGCCGTTTTTCTACGGAGTGGAAGAACAGCTCACGGGCCAGGTGAACGAGATCATCGCGGAAACTGATAAACCGCTGCTCTTCGGAAGCCCTGCCGTCACGAGGACGGGAGGGGAACCCGGTTTTCAGAACCGGGCCTACCTGGTGAGTCGGGAGGGTCGAATCGAGGGAGCCTACGCCAAGCGGCACCTGGTCCCTTTTGGGGAGTACGTTCCCTTCAAGAGGCTCCTTTTCTTCGTCCACCGCCTGGTGGAGGCTGCGGGAGACTTTTCGGCCGGGCGGAATCCGGAGCCCATCGCCTTCGGGGAGCAGCAACTGGGGGTCCTCATCTGCTATGAAGGGATCTTTCCGTATCTCGCCCGGTCCGCCGTGGAACACGGAGCCACCGTCCTGGTGAACGTCACCAACGATGCCTGGTACGGGCGCACCAGCGCCCCCTATCAACACCTGGAAATCGCCCGGTGGCGGGCCGTAGAGTTTCGAAGGCCCCTGATTCGTGCCGCCAATACGGGAATCAGCACCGTCTTCGACGCCGTGGGAGCGGCGTGCGGACAGATTCCCCTGGACGAAGAAGGCTGGCTGGTTTGCCCCGTAAGGCCCCTAAACATTCGCACCGTGTACGCGTCCTGGGGAGATTTTTTTGCGTGGACCTGCGTGGCTTCATGCGCAGGGTGCTTACTGTATACGCTCCCGGGGAAGCGCCGGAACCGCGCTTCCTCCTAGAATGCCGGGGCTCCGCAACCGGGGTTTCTGCCCTGGCCGCAGCTCATCGAGCCCGGGCGGGGACGATCAAGAGTGCCTTGTCCCGGATCCCCATCCCCCTCGGAACCCTCCGACGGGGTCACTGATTAGATTGCAGGAGGTTGGTCCCATGAACATCGACATTGCAGAAATCAAGGCCGGTATGAAGGAGCTTTCCCAACGCATCCAAAACCTGGGAGGCTATCTTTGACATCGATGGCCGCAAGAAACGTTCCGCGGAACTGGAAAAGCAGCTCCTGAAGCCGGACTTCTGGGAGCGGCCCGAGCAGGGCAAGGAGGTGTTGAAGGAACGGTCTTCCCTGCTGGAAATCCTCGAGGAATGGCAGAAACTGCTCCAGGAGTTCGAGGAATGCGACCTTCTCCTTTCCATGGCCCTGGAAGAGAACGACGAAGGGACCATGGAGGAAGTGCAGCAGAAACTGCGGGGAATCCGCAAAAGTCTCCGGGCTCTCGAACTTCGCCAGATGCTCGGGGACGAAAACGATGAACACAACGCCATCGTCAGCATCAACGCCGGTGCCGGGGGCACCGAAGCCCAGGATTGGGCCGAGATGCTGCTGCGGATGTATCTTCGGTGGTGCGAACGAAAGAACTACAAGACCGAAATGGTGGATCTGCTCGAGGGGGAAGAGGCGGGGATCAAGAACGCGACCTTTACGGTCACCGGCCGCTTTGCCTACGGGTACCTCAAGGCGGAAATCGGCATCCACCGCCTGGTGCGCATCTCCCCCTACGACGCCAGCGGACGGCGCCATACATCCTTTGCGGCGGTGTTCGTCTACCCGGAACTGGACGATCAGATCGTCATCGACATCAAGAGCTCCGATTTGCGGATCGATACCTACCGGGCCAGCGGGGCGGGGGGGCAACACGTCAATAAGACCAGCTCGGCCGTGCGCATCACCCATTTGCCCACGGGGATCGTGGTCCAGTGCCAGAACGAAAAATCCCAGCACCGAAACCGGGATATCGCCATGAAGATCCTTCGGTCCCGGCTCCATGAACGGGAACGGCAGGCACAGCAGGACAAAATGCAGGAAATCCACGACAACCTGGGGGATATCGCCTGGGGAAACCAGATCCGTTCCTACGTGCTCCAACCCTACCGGCTGGTCAAGGACCATCGAAGCAATACCGAGCGGGGGGACGTGGAGAGTGTTCTGGACGGGGACCTGGACGAATTCATCGAGGCCTACCTGCTTTCGCAAGTAAGCTCCAGGGAACGAAACGTGGCCGCGTAAACCCCGAGGGCTGCGGGGTTCCGGGAGGGAAAGGGTTCCCTTCCCCCCTTGGAAAGACTTCCCGGTGGTCCCGCGAGGGGGCGCTGTCTTGGATGCGGTTTGATGGTTGAGCAACTCAATTCCGGCCTTGAGGGGGAGGGTAGCGGGGGGATTGTGGTTCCACCCCTTCCTCTCTTCAAGGGGGAATCCCAAGGTGCCGTTTGGCCAACGCTCCAGGATTGACCGGGTCTCGGAACTGCCGGGCCGCCTCATTAGAGGGACTCGCCGAGGCGAGAGTCCCCGTTCCCGCCCATGTCTCTCTCAAGTTTTTCACCGTTTCGGCACCAAATTGTAACGACAGGACTCCCGGCTCTCGGGTAGGTACAAAATCGTTTCGAAAACCTTGAGTCTTTTGAGTTTTCATCGCGCTTCCCATCCTCCGGCTTCCATAATTATCCGTATTAATTCGATTGGTTACATGGGACACCTCCCGTTTTCCTCCGCCCCTGGCACGCCTCTTGGTAGAAGGGTTCCTCGAGATCATTCCCGCACCGGTTGGGCGGGCCTTTGCCGGGGAACGGGAAAAATTCCGGGTACGTACACCCCCTAGAAAGAGAAGGTGGAACCATGATCAAGATCGAAGCAATCGTGAAGCCCTTCCGGCTCAACGAAATCCAGGACGCCCTCCTGGCCTTGGGCATCCAGGGAATGACGGTGACCGAAGTCAAAGGCTTCGGGCGACAGAAAGGCCATGTCGAAATCTATCGCGGGTCGGAATATCAGGTGAATTTCGTGCCCAAGATCCTCCTCATGGTGGTGGTGCCGGATGAGTTGGCCGAGCAGGTGGTGGATGCCATCCAGAAGACGGCCTACACGGGGAAGATCGGAGACGGGAAGATCTTCCTTTCCCGCATCAGCGAGGTCATGCGGATCCGCACCAAGGAAACGGGTCCCGAAGCCCTCTGAGTCTTTACCAAAATACGGGATGCTCCGTCATCCTCCAAATTCCATGTGCTCGCGCGGGAGGTTCCAATGAATCGATCAGGTCTTTTTCTTGATAAGAAAATGCGGAAAACCGTCATCCCGGGGGGTTGGCCGGGCAGCCGGGTCGTGGGCTGGACGTTGGCCTGGCTGGTGATGAGTGCAAGTGCGGTCTTTGCCGAGGAAGCGCCTCCTGCGGTGAATGCCGGAGACACGGCATGGCTGCTCGTTTCCACGGCCCTCGTCATGATCATGACCCCGGGTTTGGCCTTGTTCTACGGGGGGATGGTTCGCCGGAAAAACGTGCTGGCAACCATCATGCACAGCTTCATCGCCTTTGGAGTCATTTCCATCCAGTGGGTGCTTTTTGGGTACAGTCTGTCCTTCGGACCCGACGTGGGCCATGTCATCGGAAACCTGAGCTGGGTCGGGCTGCGGGGTGTGGGCCTCGAGCCCAACGCCGACTATGCCGCCACCGTACCCCACCAGGCATTCATGATCTTTCAGATGATGTTCGCCGTCATCACTCCGGCTCTCATATCCGGGGCTTTTGCCGAAAGGATGAAATTCAAGAGCTACCTGGCGTTCATCGTCCTCTGGGCAATCTTCGTGTACGACCCCCTGGCCCACTGGGTCTGGGGGACGGGGGGCTGGATCCGCGAGCTGGGCGCCCTGGATTTCGCCGGTGGTCTCGTGGTGCACATCAGCTCGGGAGTTTCGGCCCTCGCCTGTGCCGTGGTCATGGGCAAAAGAAAAGGCTACGGGGTCGATCTCATGGCCCCCCACAACCTGACCTTGACCATCCTGGGGGCGGCCCTTCTCTGGTTCGGCTGGTTCGGGTTCAACGGGGGGAGTGCTCTCACCTCGGGGGCACTGGCCACCTCCGCCTTCGTGGTGACTCACATCGCCACGGCCGCCGCCGCCCTCTCGTGGATGTTCGTGGAATGGAGCCACCGGGGAAAACCCACGGCCCTAGGGGTGGTCTCCGGCGCCGTGGCCGGGCTGGTGGCCATCACTCCCGGCTCGGGATTCGTGGGGCCCATGTCTTCCATCTTTATCGGGCTGGTGGCGGGAGGGCTGTGCTACATCGCCGTCAACATGAAAGCCAGGCTGGGCTACGACGATTCCCTGGACGTGGTGGGAGTGCACGGAGTGGGGGGAACTTGGGGGGCCCTGGCGACGGGACTTTTCGCCAGCAAGCTCATCAATCCGGCGGGGAGCGACGGCCTGTTCTATGGGAACGCCATCCAGCCGGCGATCCAGGCGGCGAGCATCCTGACGGCCTGGATCTATTCCTTTGCCGTGACGTGGATCATCCTCAAAGTCCTGGATGCCGTCATGGGCCTGAGGGCCAGCGAAGAAGACGAAGCCCAGGGGCTGGATCTCAGCCAGCACGGAGAAACGGGGTACATCCTCTAAGATCGGAGAGCTCCCGGAAGCCGGAAAAGCCCAGACCCGGCCTCCGGGCGCCCTCCATGTTGTCGGTGTAGAGACCGACGAAACCTACCTCCATCGCCCCCGCTTCGGGGGAGAGAGACGGGGGCTTTCGAGGCCGATGGGGCCTCACCCCAATCTTCCCCATGAGGGAATGGGGACTTGGATGCAACCGCATTGCCCACTGCAACCATCCCCCATGGTTGAAAAGGGCGGTCGATCACCGCCCCTTTCATTTTCCAATTTCAAACGGGTGGGCACGGGCTTTCGGACACGTGCTGCCTGGACGGACCCATCCGGGCCAAAACCACCCGCTACCCTGTCAAGATAAAGCGAAAATCTACCCTTTATGGGAATGGAATTCGCTCCCCCACGGAGAAGCAATCGGTTTTTCGGGGTGTGGATTTCACCGACCTGAATTGAACCCCAACCTGCGACGGGGCTGACAATCTATGCGATACCGCCGTGCCGGCCTGCCTGGAGGAACCCATTTTTCGCGGTAGACCTCGCAGAGCGGGACCGCACGGTTCTGATCGATCCCGTGAATTTGCTTCGAGAGGTGATGCGGGAAGTGATGGAGCGGGGTCCTTTCTATTTCGATCCTGTCGTGGTCCTTCCCGACCACCTCCGTGCAATTTTGACGTTGCCGCAGGAGGATTGCAGCTATCCCATGCACTGGGCTCTCATAAGGGCCGGATTCTCCAGAGGTATTCCACCCGGAGAAGGACCATGAGCCGAGAGTCAATAGGCGAGCATGGAATCCGGCATGGCAGCTATTGGGAACACCAGGTTCGAGATGGGCTCGATTACGAGCAGCATGGGAACTAGATGTACTACAACCCCGTGAAGCACTGCTATGTTGATCGGGCCTCAGATTGCCCGTCTACGCATTGATACATTGCTTATGGAACGGCAGGTCGGGATTGGGGAGAGGCTTGCCGCGGAACATCGGGAAGTGGACCGGGAAGAAGGGGTGGGGCTTGGTTGGCTGAGGGATCAGCATGTCGACGGATCAGCGTTCACATTCAGACGCTTAGACGTTAAGGTGCAGACACGAAGGCATCCCGGAAGAGAGCCACGGTCTATCCGGATTCCGATTTCCATCGGGCTCTTCGGCTCAAGGCTGCAGAGACGGATCAAACCATTTCGGATCTCGTGAACGAAGCCGTCAAGCTAAGACTTGCGGAAGATGCTCAGGACTTGTTCTCCTCTGAGGAACGGAAAGCCGAACCGAACTCGAGATCCGAAGACGTCCTCAAAGATCTGACACGGCGTGTCAAGATACAGCCTCTTCTTAAAGCCACATCGGCCGTGAAGGAAACGGAGTCCATCGACTCGAAGGGGGACCGCCAACGAATTGTTGCTCTCATCGGCAGACTCGCGGACAACCCGCGTCCGCCGGGCTGTGAAAAACTCTCCGCTCAGGATGAGTATCGCGTCCGACAAGGATCCGACAGAATCGTTTACTCCATCGAAGATCAAGATCTCGTTGTGTATGTTGTGAAAGTAGGGCACCGCAAGGACGTATATCGTGAGACGGCCGTTTTCAAAGGGCCTTTGACGTGAATGGATTTGAGGCGGACCTTGCCGGGTTCAGCCGCATCGATGCTGCACTGTTCCTCTCCAGGGTGCGTGCCATCGGAAGGCAGCTCATCGAATGTGCCTACTCACGCAAAAACCGGGTATCAGGATTGGTTCGCGTGTTACCGCACGGGGGCGGCCTTGATGCCGGCCCCTTGAAGCCAAGCAGGGAAAAAGATCGCTCATCTTGGATCTTAGTGAATCAGTCGGCGGTGCATAACGGCGGTGCTCAGGGGCAGGAAGAGGGCGCAAAGCAGGACCAGGTAACCCAATCCCCACAGGAGGTTCCACGGGAGCTCCCCCACGCACAGCCTCCGGATCGCTTCCACCAGGTGGGTGAGGGGCAGCACCATGGCGACGTATTGGGCCCAAGAGGGCAGGGCATCCAGGGGGAAGAAGGTGCCGCTGAAAAGAAACATGGGGGTGATGAAAAGAAACACGGGCAGGTTGAAGAGATCGATGGAAGGCACGATTCCCGTGAACAGCATTCCCATGGACCCGAAGGCGATCCCAGCCAGGAAGGACAGGGGAAGGATCAGCAACCCGTGAGGGTAGTGCACCAGCCCGAACAGGCTCACCACCCCGAGCATGACCCCCGTGGCGAAGAAGGACTTGGTGGCCCCCCAGATGATTTCCGCCAGGATGACCTCCTGGAGGGACAAAGGAGTGGCCATCATGGCATCGAAGGTCTTCTGGTAGTACATCCGGACAAAGGATGCGTAGGTGTTTTCGAAGAAAGCGTTTTGCATCATGTTGATGGCCAGAAGGGCGGGGGTGATGAAGGCGGCGTAGGAGAGCTCTTTTCCCCCGTAGGAGACGTTTCCCACCAGGCCGCTCAATCCCACTCCGAAGGCGAGCAGGTAGAAGAAGGGTTCCAGGAGTGGAGGCAGGAAGTTGATTTTCCAGATCCTACGATAGACCAGGAAGTTTCGCTGCCAGACTCGGAAAAACCTCCTGGACACGGTCCCCGGGCCAATCCCCCTCATTCTCGAAGCTCCCTTCCCGTCAACCGCAGGAACACATCCTCGAGGGTGGCCATCCGAAAGACGCACTCCTCGCTGCAGTATCTCTTTCCAACCCGGTCGAAGAGGTTCTCCCCTTCCTTTCCATACACGATGAGGCGCCGTTCCAGGTCATCGTGCCGGAAGCCGCTGGATTGCACCCACCGGCGAACCTCCGGGTCGGGATTCACCATCTCGATGACGTCTCGCCCCACATGATCCGCGATGAGCCGGGACGGTTTGCCCTCGATGAGGATCTTCCCGTGATCCATGAGAATCAGCCGGTCGCACAGGCGGGCCGCCTCATCCATGTAATGGGTGGTGAGCAGGACGGACAGGCCTCGGGATCGAAGCTCCTCGAGTCGTTCCCACACCTGGTGGCGGGACTGGGGGTCCAGGCCCGTGGTGGGCTCGTCCAGGATCAGCAGGTCCGGGTTGTTCAAGAGCGATCGAGCCAGGATGAGACGTCGCATCATCCCTCCCGAGAGCTCGGTCACCTTGGCGTCCATGCGGTGTTCGAGCCCCATGAAGCGGAGCAGGTCCCGGGCCCTCCTCCGGGCTTCCTTTCGAGGGATGTCGAAGTAGAGGGCGAAGACCTCGAGGTTCTCCATGAGGGACAGGTCGGGATCGGGGTTGTTCTCCTGCTGGCATACGCCCATCCGCCCCTTGATGGTCCTCCATTCTTTGCGGATGTCCAGCCCGAACACCCGGAGACTGCCCCGGGTAATGGGAGAAAACCCGTAGATCATTCGAATGGTCGTGGTCTTACCCGCTCCGTTGGGGCCGAGGAGCCCCAGGCATTCTCCCGGCATCATCCGGAAGTGGATGCCGTCCACGGCGACGAAGTCTGCGAAGGTTTTGCGCAGGTCCCTGGCCTCGATGATCGGCTGCAACCGTTCCTCCCGAGTTCGGCGATCCGCTGCGGCCTGCCTGCTCCAGCTTCCATGACCCGGGTGGCGGGCAGAATGCTGAGGAAGGCCGGACAGGTGCGGATGAATTCCGGACAACCGGTTGATGGGAGCGTCCAACCCGTGACGTTTCCCCCCCGACCCCTCGATTTTGAGAAAAAGAAGGCGATGGAGAGAAGGGAGCGGCGGATTCTCGACGGACGCCGCCGCTCCCGGAAGAGCTCCGGCCCTCGGTTCACCAATTGAATACCTGGTCGAGTTCCTCCTCCGGGACATCGAACCTCACCCCGTGGGGTTCGATGGGCTCATCCCGGAAGAACCGGGGCAGGCGGTCGTGTGCCGAAGAAAAACCCGCCCGCAGGTTGAAATCTCTCTCCATCTTCAAGATCTTCTTTCCCATCTCGACGACATCCTCGGCGGTCAAGGGGATTCCATGGAGGGTCCGAATCATGTCCAGGAGAGCCTGGAAGGTTTCCGGCCGGTCCAGCACGGCAAAGGCGATGAAAAGACACATTCCCGTGGAGTCTATGGCTGCGGTGGCGATCTGGAGGTCCCGGGAGAGCTCCACCTGCCCCTGGGAACGGAGGGGGTTCACGTCCCCTCCCACCTTGAGGATGTTGGCGGTCACCGCGTAGCCTGCCGTGTGATCGGCTCCCATGGGACTGGTGGCGTAGGTGACCCCGACTCCCTTTACGGCCCGGGGATCGTAGGCCGGGAGGGCCTGCCCCTTAACTACCGGGACCTTTTCCACCCCGAACACCTTACCCGTGACCGCGGCGCCGCTCCCCAGGATTCGCCCCAAGGGAGTCCCCCGGCCGACTTCCTCAACCAGGCGAACGGCCCCTTGGGCATCCCCGAACGGGATCAGCCCCGCCTGCATGGCAACTCCGATGGTCACGCCCATCTCGATGGTATCCAATCCAAAATTGTCGTCCAAGAAGTCCAGCATGGCAATAGCGTCCAGGTCGCAGATCCCGCAGTGGCCGCCGTGGGCCCATACCGTTTCGTATTCGGGCTGCTTGGACAGAAAACGACCGTCTTTGTCGTGGTAGACCCCGGAACACCGAATGACGCAGCCTCGATGACAGCCGTGGGCGGTCATTCCGCCCCGGGCGGTCTCGGTCTCGGCCATGGTTTCCCCGCTGATCCGGTGAGCCGACTCAAATCGGCCTCGGCTAAAATTACAGGTCGGATAGCCCCCGGCTTCGTTCAGAATGTTGGTCAAAACATTGGTGCCGTACGCGGGAAGGGCCTGTCCCGTCACGGGGTGCGCCCGAAGCCCTTCCACGAAGGCCTTGTTGGCCGCCTTGAACCCTTCGGGGTCCCGGGGCGCCCGGGGCTTAGTGCCGGAATCGTCCAAAACGAGGACCTTCACGCCCTTGGAACCCATAACCGCGCCCAAGCCTCCCCGTCCCGCATGACGCGTGGGTCGCAGTTCCATGTCGGTACAGGCGATGGAGGCCGCGCAGAGCTTCATTTCTCCGGCCGGGCCGATGGAAATGCAGGAGATCCCGTCCCCGTGTTCCCGGCGAAGAACTTCCACCAGGTCGTAGTTGGGGAGCATTTTCAGTTGGGGTTCTTCGGAGATCCTCACGCCGTCCTTGCCGATGAAGATCTTGTGGATTGCGTCCGTTTGGGGCTTGCCCTCAATCACCACGGCGGCATACCCCAGGCGCCCCAGGGCCTGGGCGGCCTGGCCCCCGGCGTTGGCTTCCTTGATCCCGCCCGTCAGGGGGCTCTTGGCCCCCACGGAAATCCGGCCCGAATTGGCCGCCGTCGTGCCGCCGAGCAGTCCCGGGGCAATGACCAGCTTGTTCTGGGAGCTCAAAGGATGACAGAGGGGATCCACTTCCTTGCATACGATGGCGGAAGTGAGGCCCCGCCCTCCCAACCCGGCGTAGTCTCCCAAGGGCTCCTCCCGGAATGCCGGACCGCCGTCCGCTCCCATGTCGATTCGCAGGACTTTTTCCATGGACGTTCTCCTTGTGTTGAGTGAGAAGAATCGGTTACCCTCGTATTTCGAACCGGTCGTGTGGGTCGGTCGTGAATCCTCGTTACGCGGGGAAAGTGTCGGGAAAATCGATCCTCGTTACGGTCCCTCCGAAGTCTCTAAACCATACTCGGGGCTCCTGTAAATCTATCAATTCCGACAGAACGGGGGTCTCGATTCCGCATGGAAGGAAATCACAAGGACATGGAAGCAAAGGACGAGGTCCCAAGGGAAAAGCTGGTGGTGATGGAAACCGGGGAAGGGATTGCCTTCCAGGTCCTGGTGCAACCCAGGGCGGCCCGAAACGAGTTGGCCGGTCTGCAACAGGGGGCATTGAAGATTCGGTTGACGGCACCCCCGGTGGAAGGGGAAGCCAACGACGCCTGTATCCGTTATGTGGCCGGATTATTGGGAGTGCCCAGGTCTTCCGTGGACATCCTTCGAGGCCGCACGTCCCGCAAGAAGACCCTTCGGGTCCGGGGACTCCCTCCCCAGGCGGTCCAAAAGCTGTTGACAGACTCCCCCCCGAGTTGAGCGATTTGGCCGGTACGAATCCCGTTTCGTCATTCCCGTGCAGGCGGGAATCCATAAAGAGCGTGCAAATCCTCCGGATGCCCGCCTTCGCGGGCATTACGGGCGGATGCTGTCGAAATCGCTGATATTGCCGTCCTCTGAGTGCTCGTCTGTCGGTTCACCCCCCATGCGGATGAATCCCTTGAAATTCCCTTGCCGACCACTCCCGTTCCGGGAGGGCCGGGGTGAATCCGCGGCCGGGGGGGGCGGCGGCGGGATGTCCCGCACTCCCTCGTTGATCCCTTCGAAAAAGCCCTTCCCGGATTCCGTAGCACTTTCCCGGCACAGGAGGGTTTTCTGGGGCAAACCCCGCAAAAGATCCGTCCCGACGACCCCGAGGGCGTGAGAAAGGCCTCACGGGAATAGGTTCTTCATTTTTGCCGGTAATTCGTAAGGTTACCATGGGAGAAATCGGTTGCTCCGCGGGATTGGGTTGGAGGTGCGAGTACTGAACAAGTATCGAGTAAATATGGAATTAAACAGGAGTTACCAAGCTTTTTCGTTGACTTTGATTTTCTCGTGAAGGAATATGCCTCGGGGAACATGAGATCGCGGTCCGTCGCGATTCCGTCAAGCTTCGTCGCGCAGGCTTTCATCGAATCTTTTTGTGTTTGTCCTTGAGCATTTTCCCGTAAAAAAAAGGGTTGAGGGAGATCGGTGTTGTGGAGTGCCCTTGGGCGGTTGATGCCCCCTTTCAGGAGATCACCAATGATGATAGGCAGTCACTGTCTTCGCTACTGGCTGGCGTTCATGAGCGTGCTTGTGGGGCTTGCGCCTTGTCTTGCCCAGGTCTTGCCGCCCCCGAGTCCCGAGGTTTCAATCTCTCACGACTTGGCGGTTCAGGCCCTGCGGGCACGGAACTATGAAGAAGCCCTCAGCTAGGTCCAGACGGCCATCCTCCAGGATCCCATCAATCTCGATTACCAATACACCCTGGCCTCCGTGTACATTCATTTGAATCGCCCGGACGAAGCCGAAGGCATTCTTCTGGCCCTTCTTCGAGAGGACGAACGCTCCTTTCAAAAAGCCTATTTCGACCTGGCGGAGATCTACCTGCAACGCAATGAGGATACTCGTGCCGCGGAAATGCTCCGGAAGGCCCGTCCCCTGGACCCGGGGCGCGCCGACTACCAGTTGGGACTGATCGAGATGCGCCGCAAGCAGTATGCCGGGGCCATTCCCCTGTTTCGGTCCGCAGCGGCGACCAAACCCGAACTGGCTCCTTATGCACTGACCCAACAAGGCATCGCGGAATATCACCTCAAGAACTTCAAGGAGGCAAAGACCACCATCCAAAAGGTGCTGACCATGAAGCTGACGCCGGAAGAGACGGCACAGCTCAGGCAACTGCTTCAAGCCATCGAGGGAGCGGCCCGGGCGGCCAAACCCTGGTACCTGTCCGCGTCTCTGGGGGTTCAGTATGACGACAATGTTCTTCTCAATCCCTCAGGGCAGGTAAGGTTGGCCCCGGGGACCCGCAACGATAAAGACGAAGACGATGTGGGCTTTCTCACTTCCATCTACGGCCGGTACAACGTCGTGGAGAAGGACCCGTGGAAGCTGGGAGTGGCCTACAACAACTACAGTCTGACCTACGTAGACCACACCGACCTGAGTGTTCTGGGGTTCCGTCCTTCGATTTACGCCCAATGGGATAAAGCCCCGGTGTCCGCGTATATGGAATACGTGTACAGCCATTACCTGGTGGACAACGAGTCCAAAGTGGATGTGCATTCCATCTTTCCCCGGGTCGCCATGATGCACGGAAAGCGGTGGCGCACGGAAGCCTTCGGAGGACTCGAATGGCGTCTCTACGAGGATCAGAACCCCGACAGCCGCCACTACTTTTTGGGGTTGACGGAGATGTTCTTCCTGATGGACGGGAGGGCCCACGTGAGGGGAGGCTACCTGTTCCGGTACGAGGATTTCGTCCCCCGGGAGGTGGGCAATGTTCTCAGCAACGAAGCCATGCTGGGGTTTCAGGCGCCGGTCTGGAAGAACAAGTGGTTCCTGGACGTTGCCGGGCGATACATCTGGCGGGAATTCGATCACGATCCGGCCATCAGCCGCAAGAAGGACCGGTGCGACGATGAACAGAACCTGAGCGTGGTTCTCTACGGGCAGTTGACCCCCTGCCTCCAACTGTCCCTGATTTACCAGCACACCTGGAACGATTCCAACATATGGAGTTACCAAAGTTTCGACCCGTATGATTTCCAAAGGGCAGTGTTTACATGCATGCTTACGTTCAGCTATTGAGGATGACAGCCATGAGGAAGAGCTTACCTTGCTTGCTGCTCTGGTTCATGATGTGCGGGCTCCTGGCGTCTTCGAGTGCGTGGGCCGCCGAGCCGGTGGGAAATGTCGAATCCATTGTGGGTACGGTTCAAGTGGAAAGAGAGGGACGGACGCTCCCGGCGAAGGCCGGAGACCCGGTCTATCTCCTGGACAAATGGCAGACCAGGGCTCAAAGCTCCGCGGAGATCGTTTTTGTGGACAACAGCCGGGTAAAGCTGGCCGCGGCCACTGTGCTCGAGATCACGGAATACGTCTACAATCCCCGGGAGCAGAAGAGGGAAAGTCTCTTCTCCATGCTGGTGGGAAAGGCGCGATTCCTGGTCCAGGATCTTCAGGGGTATAAGGAAAAGCGCTTCCGCGTGCAGACGCAGACAGCCATCGTAGGGACCCGGGACACGGATTTTGTGGTGGGGGTGGTGCCGGAACCCCCCGTGGGAGGAGTCTGTCGGGAGCCTTTCGTGGAGGCTTACTGCGTCGAGAACGCCATCATAATGGCCAGCCGGAATCGACCGGACAAGCCCGTCATTCTGACGTCCAACATGATCAGCCAGGCATGCGGTTCCGAGCTGCCCACGCCCCCCCGCTTCGCCACCGCGGCGGAACGGGCTAGGATGATCCGGGGAGTGGAAAAGATCGGAGGCAAGACGGAAATCGGCCCGGCTCGACCCAAGGCCGCCGCAGCGGCAAAGGGGGAGGATAAGTCGGGTGCCGCGGTGGGAACCGGAGATACGGATGGCTTGGGACCGCGTGGAGGTGACGGGAGCGGTGCGGGAGGCGTGGGACCTTTGGGTGGGTCCACCACGACGACCACTCTGGACACCACGACGACCACCACCACCACGACCACCACCACCACGACCACCACCACCCGGCCCACGACCACCACCACCCGGCCCACCACTACGACCAGTACGGCGCCGACGACCACCACGACTACGACGGCGCCGAC
>JARKQW010000206.1 GCA_029974695.1 Syntrophobacteraceae bacterium
CACCCTTCCGATTAGGCCCTGGAAAGGAGGAATCCCATGATCCGGCACCGACGCCGGTTTCTCATCGCCCTGGCGATCCTTTGCCTGCCCGCCCTCGAGCCCGTCCGGGCCGAAACCCCGGGTCACGTTTCCCCGGGCGGAACGGAGGTCGCGCTCCCGCTTCCCCTTTCATCCGGTTCCACGGTCCGGCCCGCCCGTTTCCACCTGGCCCGAAACACGGACCGGTCGGCTTCCCGCACCAACGCGACGTACTCTTCGGAGAGTCATACCCGGCGGCTTTGGGACGAGAACTATCCCTTCTACCTGAAGATCCTGAACATGCCCTTCAACCGGGAACTGCTCAGCGGCCGGCTCGACGAGAAGATCTTCCGGAACTACATCATCCAGGACTACCATTACCTCCAAAATTACCGAAAGGTTTACGGGATCCTCCTGGCTAAGGCCCCGGACGAGACGGCGGCCAGGTTCATTGTGACCTTGATCCACGGAATCGACGAGGAAATCGCCCGGATCCACCACACTTACATGAAGAAGCTCCACATAAGCGGGGAAGAGCTGTCGAGCACGCCCCCTTATCCCAGCACGGAGTTTTACAACTCCTTCCTGATCAAGACCGCAGCTCTCGAACCCTTCGAGGTGGGTTTGGCGGCCACGTTGCCCTGCCACTGGATCTACTACCAGCTGGGCGTCGACATAAAAAAATCCCAACCGGGGAAGGAGAGCAAGTACCGGGAATGGATCGACGGATACGGTGCAGGCCCGTGGGAGGACAGCGAGACCAAGAAGGTGGTCGATTTCGTCGAGGACTGGATGCGGAAGACCACCGACGAAACCCGGAGCAGGATGAAGAAGGCGTACGAGACCGCCATGAAGCTGGAATACCTGTTTTGGGACGGTGTATACAGGGACGTGAAGTGGGTGGAGTGAGGGCGGGCAGGACTCACCGCGGCCCTTTTCGGTCCCGGACCCGATAAAGCGACATTGCAAAGGAGGCGATCTCTCATGAAACGCACCTCCCGTTACTGGTACCCCGGGTTGATCCTGTTGAGCGTTTTCTGGCTCTCCGGGAACGCCGAAGGTCGAACCTCCCTGGATTCCGTGCTTCAACCCTACCTGAGCTCATACGATCTGCCCGCGGTAGCCGCAGGGGTGGTCCGGGACGGAAAAGTGATTGCCGCCGGTGCCGTGGGCACGCGCAGGGTGGGGACCCACATCCCGGTCACCCTCCAAGACCGCTTCCACATCGGCTCCGACACCAAGGCCATGACCGCTCTTATGGCGGCCATGCTGGTGGAAGAGGGAAAGCTCCGATGGGACACCGCCGTTGCCGAGGTCTTCCCCGAGCTGGCCGAGGAAATGGACCCGAGGTTGCGGCGGGTCACCCTCGAGCAGCTGCTCTCCCATACCAGCGGGATTCCCAAGGATAACGAGGAGATCATCAAATCCTACCTGGAAGCGATGACCCAGGACGGCAACCTCGATGCCGCCCGCTATTGGCTGGTCCGGCAGATGAGTCGGCGGCCCCTGGAATTCGAACCCGGCACCGGCTTTGCTTACTCGAACACGGGATACGTCTTCGTAGGCGCCATGATCGAGCGACTTGAAAAGACGACCTGGGAGGAAGCGATAACCCGGCGGGTCTTCATCCCCCTGCAATTGAAGACCGCCGGTTTGGGACCCCAGGCTTCCATGGGCAAGATCGATGCCCCTGTCGGGCATGCCGTGGTCGACGGAAGGCCCCAGGCCCTCTTGGCCGGTCCCAACGGGGACGTCCCCCCGGTCATGGGCCCTGCCGGGACGGTGCACCTGTCCGTTTTGGATTTCGCCCGGTGGGCGGGATGGAACGCCGGGGAAGGAAAGTGCAAACCGGCCCTGGTAAAGCCCGAAACCTTGAGGAAACTCCACACCCCGGTCATTTCGACGCCGGAGAAGAAGGATGCGGCCCCCGGAACCCCCCGGGGCGGCAAATACGCCCTCGGGTGGGGCTGGATGACCGTCGACTGGGCTCCATATCCCCTTCTCTATCACGGGGGATCCAATTCCATGAACCTGGCTCACGTCTGGATCGACCCCCAACGGGACCTGGCCATGGTCTTCGTCACGAACATCGGCGGTCCCAAGGCGGACGCGGCCTTGCTCCACCTTGCCCACAAGCTGTACTCGAAATACGGTAGGAAAGGAATCGGCCCGCTCTCCACCACGGGCAGGTAGGGGTTTTGTGCGGGGTCGGCGGCGGCCTCGGGTCTCACGGCCTCGGCACCTCTCGGGGCAACCGTCCGTAAAGGAGATTGGGATGAAAGAACACCACACGGTTTCTCGGTACCTCCTCGGTCGTCTGCATGAAATCGGGATCCAACACCTCTTTGGGGTTCCCGGGGATTACGTCCTGGACTTCCTGGACGAAGTCATTGCCGGTCCCATCCAGTGGGTGGGAAACTGCAACGAACTCAACGCCGGGTACGCGGCGGACGGCTATGCCCGCCTGAACGGAGCCGGTGCCGCCGTCGTGACCTACGGGGTCGGAGGGCTCAGTATTCTGAACGCCGTTGCGGGGGCCTATGCGGAGCATGTGCCCCTGGTCGTGATCAGCGGAGCTCCCCCGTCCCGGCGCAGGGAGTCGGGCGCCATGGTGCATCACCTAGTGTCCGACTATTTTTTGCAGCTGGACATCTACCGCAAGCTCACGGCGGATGCGGTCATTCTCACGGACCCGAGCACCGCCCCCGAGGAGATTGACCGTGTCCTGGGCCATTGCATCGCCCGGAAGCTCCCCGTCTATCTCGAGATCCCGGCGGACATCGCCGTCGCCCCGTGTCGGCGCCCGGGAAAACTCCACGAGATCCCTCTTCCGCCTTCGGACCCGGCCGTGCTGGCGGAGTGCGTTTCCGAGGCGGCCGAGAAGATAAACCGGGCGGACCATCCCCTGGTGCTGGCGGGGGTGGAACTGGTTCGCTTCGGTCTGGGGGGCGACGCCCTCCGCCTGGTGGAAACGGTGGAGATCCCGTTCTCGACCATGGTCAGCAGCAAGTCCGCCCTGCCGGAACTTCACCCCCAGTTTGTGGGCCTCTACCAGGGGGGGTGGAGCCGGGAGGCGGTGCGCAGGCAGGTGGAAGAATCCGACTGTCTCCTGTCCCTGGGGGTCTGGATGACGGACCTGGATACGGGCATGTTCAGCATGAACCTGGACGACCGGCGCATGATCGCTGCGGGAGGCGGCCAGGTTCGCATCGGCCACCATTATTACCCTCAAATCCGCCTCAAGGATTTCATCGAAAGGCTGACCCCGGCGGTCCGACCCCGTTCTTACCTGGCGTCCCACCCGGCGGAATCCTATCGGCCCAAGCCGCCGTTCGCGCCCGAAAAATCGAAGATGTTGACCGCACCCCGCCTTTATCAATGCATCGAACACTTCCTGGACGACCGGATGATCCTGCTGGCGGAACCGGGAGACGCCTTCTGTGCCGCGCCGGAATTTCACATCGAGGAGGCGGAGAACTTCCTGGTCCAGAGCTACTACGCCTCCATCGGCTATTGCACCCCGGCGGCCCTGGGGGTGGCCCTGGCGTGTCCCGGAAAGCGTCCCGTGGTGCTCACGGGGGACGGGGCCTTCCAGATGACGGCCCAAGAGGTCTCGACCCTCATCCGGCACCGCTGTCCCGCCCTGATCCTGGTCATCAACAACGACGGCTACCTCATCGAGCGGCTCCTCCATGAAGACGGCCCGTACAACGATCTCCAGAGGTGGGATTACGCGGGACTGCCCCGGGTGTTCGACTCGGGATCCCGTTCCGTCGGCATGCGGGTTTCCACCGAGGACGAACTGGATGGGGCCATGAAGATCGCCGCCGGGGAGAAGGACCGGCTGGTGCTCATCGAAGCCTGCCTGCCGAACCGAGACTGTTCTGCAGGCCTCCGGCGCCTGGGAGATACGTTTCGAAAGGCCCGGCAGAAACGGTAGGTCCCCGCCTCGCCCCTCGGGGGGCCGTCTTTCACAGGGACATAAGGATGGACGGGCCGACGGCCAAACCCGGCAGCGCGATCCCGAACCCCCAGCCGCAGGGAAATGGAAAGAGGTGCCCGGGATGCGGGGTCTACTTTTCCCAGGACCACTGGGTCAACTGGTAGGTCCCGTCCAGTTTCGCCCAGACGACGGCCTTTGCCGACACCCGCTTCCCGTTCCGCTCGACGGCCAGGACAAGCTCGAAGTTCCGCCCGGCCACCACCTGCGATCGGGCCTCCCGTACCGCGATCAGCTTCAGCTCTTCTCCCGCTGTAGCGGATCGCACCGCAACGGCCCGGTCGGCCGCGGCCCGGACTTCGGGCTCGTCCACCGAAGCCGGGAACCAGCCCCCCGCCCTGGGGATGCGCGGCTCCGCCATATCCTGGCAGGACCCCGTCGAGCTCACAGCCACGGATACCAGGACAATCAGCAGCAGTGATTTCAGCTTCATCCGATCCTCCTCCGGGACCGCGCCCCAAGGAGTAGACGGCTTGCATATCGCCTTTCCTATGGCGCGATCCGCCTGCTCTTCCCGACAAAATCGAGTGTCGTCTTTCGAACAACCGACGACCGTCCGTCTCCTCCCCGGCGAACGCCGTCCTCGGTCCCTTCTTTTCGGGTTCCGGCCTGCCTCGACAAGACGCCGGGGGGTCCCACGTCCGCAGGATACCATTTGTTTCGGCATCCTTGGCAAAATTTGAACCTCCCCAACCCTGCAGGAATGCGCGAAGCCTGCCCGGTCGGGGACCCCATTCGTCCCGGGTTTTGGGAATAGATTCAGGGAGAAGACCGCCCCCCGCCGGCACGGAGCCGTCGCCCGGCAGAGTGCCTGGTCCCCGGGACATGTCACGGAACAGATGCGTCTCCGGGTACAGGATGCGGGGGGTCCTTCCCGCATCCATTTTCCTGTAAAACCGCAGGGAAACTCATTGGCATCGGTTTTGATAGAGGTTTTCCGACCCGTCCTGGGAATACAGCGACGGGGGGAGAAACCTTCAATCATCCACCAGCGGAAGGAGAGCAACATGAGTGAGGCACCCAAAGGGCAGACCCCCACCAGTTTAGAGGGTGTGAGGGTGGTATCGCCCAAAGAGGCCAGAAAGATCCAGGGAGAGGGCGGCCTGCTGATTGCCTGTTACACCCACATGACCGATTGGGTACAGGCCCGGCCGGTGGGCTCCGTCCACATCACCATGGACGTACCCAAGGATCATAAGCGTACGGATTTCGATCTCAAGGACGCGGAATTTGACCTTTCGGCTCTCCCCGCGGACAAGGACCGGCCCATCGTGCTCTTCTGTGCCGACGACATGTGATGGAAGTCCTATCACGCTGCCAGGATGGCAGTTGCCGCAGGCTACAAGAACGTGAATTGGATGCGGGTGGGAATCAAGGGATGGCACAAAGCCTTTTACGCGGTGGATTCCGACTCCAAGCTGTTCATGACATTGATGGACCTCAACCAGGGGAATCCGTCCAGCTGGGTGGTGGACTTGCCCGAAGCCGGGACCCTGAAGAATCCGACCTTCCTGGATATCCGCCCGGCCGCCCGGTTTGAAGCAGGTCACCTGGACCGGGCCATCAACATCCCCTACGCCGAGATGTGGACCTTCGAGAACTTCGAAAAGCTGAACAAGAGTAAAGATATCGTCCTCATCCACGACGATCCGGTGGTTTCCGGCGCCTTCGCCATGACTCTGCGCCTGTTGGACTACCGGGCGTTCATTCTGCAGTAGTCGTCCGGTCTCGACCTCTGCCCCCCGCAATGCGGTTGACTTACCCTCCCCCTCTCCTTGCAGGAACCAGGCGGGGAGAGGAAGTCCGGGAATCCCTGGAAAAACCCGGATTCCCGACTGTGCGGGAAGGACGAACACGGCTTTCGTCAACCGCATTGCCCACCCCCGGGCCTGCAGGCGATCCTTGCCTGCGGGCCCTGTCTCCCTCCTTCGGACCCCCAAGATAAGGTTTCGACAATCGGCCTCCAACCGGTACAATACCCGGCGGGTTCCCGAAACGCACCCGTTCAATGAGCTCACCGGCAGGGCTTGAACGGGGGGCGCTCCCGGGAAACCGTCCCGGCGGATACCCTTTTCCACACTCAACGCAACGGGGACCCGAGAGGTCCCGGAGGGTCAATGGTATGGCCTTGAGGCTTTCTTTCCGGTTTCGAGTCGTTGTGGTCTCCTGGGCCTGGTTTGTCTTGGCTCTCTTCCCGGCCTTGAACCATTATTTTGCAGAATGCGACCGGGCCCTGGCAAGCAGGGCCCGGGACGACGCCCGGCGGCAATTGGAGTTCATGGACTACCTGCTCCGTCAAGGGCACGCCCCCGGCGGCGCCTTGGGCCTCCAGGAGTGGGTCCGCACCATGGGCAAGCAATCCCGGTTGCGCATCACCTACGTAGGTCGCGGAGGTCGGGTCATTGCGGACTCGGAGCTTTCTTCCGAGGAAGTTGCCGACCTCGACCGTCACGTCTCTCGGCCTGAAATCATGGGAGCCGGGGAACTCGAAATCGGCATCAGTACTCGCTACAGCGCCACCATGGGGACGGAACTCCTGTATGCGGCCAAGAAGGTGGAAGGGTTCGACGACCTTCCCCCGGGAGTCTTGCGCATTGCCGTTCCTCTCCTCCCCGTCCCCGGGGTCTTCGGCCGATTCGGCATCCCCCTTCTGTGGATCCTGGCGGGCTCCCTGGCAGCCCTGTCCCTCGTCGCCCATTTTGCGACTCGCCGCTACCGCCGGGTCCTCGAAGACCTTTCCCGGGCGTCCGCCGCCCTGGCTTCCGGGGACCTTCATCAGCGGTTTGCCGCGGACAGCCGCGAGGAAGCCTTGCCCGCGGTCCAATCCATGGAACGACTGGCACGAAACCTTCAAGGGATGCTCCGGGAATCCTCGAGAAAAGACCGGATCCTCGAGGCCGTCACCGAGGAGATGTCCGAAGCGTTCCTGCTCCTTGACGCCGACGGCAGGGTCCGTCGTGCGAACCAAAGGTTTTGCGACCTGTTTCCCGGGTCCGTCCCGGCCGAAGGGCACCGCCCCTTGGAACTGGTCCGGAGTCCGGAGCTCCAGGAGGCCGTGGACGAGGTGTTGCGGGGAAAGGACCTTCCCGGGGACCCGGGTTCGAGGCGCCCGGCTTTCCATTGGAGAGGGCGATCCCATCAAGCCGTGGTGATCCCCATCCGCGAGGAGGGGGAAACCACCGGGGCCGTCGCCCTTTTCACGGCCGCCGGTTAGAACCGAATGGGTCCCCTGACGCTCACGAATCCGTTGCACGAAATCATTCCCCGTGATATGGGCAGATTCATTCGGAGCGCTTATCATAGACGGACTACCCAGAGGACAAGAGGAGGAGAAGCTTTGATGGACCGTTACGTCTGTAGCATTTGCGGGTATGTTTACGACCCGGCCCTGGGCGACCCGGAAAACGGGATTGCACCCGGAACCCCGTTCGAGGACCTCCCCGACGACTGGGTCTGCCCGCCCTGTGGAGCTCCCAAGAGCGAGTTCGAGAAGCAGTAGAACCGGCCCTGCCCCAAGGAGGAGATGCTCATGCTTTTTTGTTTCAATGCTGCGGAAGTGTTCCAGATTGCCGTGGAAATCGAGGAGAACGGCAAAGCGTTTTACGACAAGGCCCGGGAGCTGGTTACCGACCCCGAAGTGAAGAAACTCTTTGCGGACCTGGCCCTGGAAGAAGTGTCCCACAAGAAGAAGTTCGAGGACTTCAAGGCGCAGCTCCCGTCCGGGCTTGCGGCGCCGACGGTGAGCGACCCGCAACACGAGCTGGACCTCTATATCAAGATGATGGCCGACCAGCACGTGTTTCGCACCACCAAAGAACTGGACGCCCAGGTCTCGAAGATTCAGTCGGCCGCGGACGCCCTGAAACTGGCCATCCAGTTTGAAAAGGACTCGGTTCTGTTCTTCCTGAGCATGCAGGAGGCCACCTGCGAAGGCAAGGGTCGCGACCTGGTGACCCTGTTGGTGAAGGAAGAACAGGAACACGTCCGAAGGCTTTCCTTGCAGCTTCGCAAGATCACTCATTCGGCCGGGTAAGCCTCTTCGGTCTCGGAGAAGTTGAAATCCGGATTCCGCTTCCTCGAAAGGCGCATCCGTCGCTCCCGGGAAAACTTTTCGGCAGCGACGGATTTTTCTTCTGCTTTTTCCTCGGGCATAGTACTCATTATTCCATCAGCACCCCTACTGCCCCCGCAAACAGAATTGGAGAGTGGAGCCGATTCCCGGGGAGGGGTGTGGTTCGGACCAAGGCGGGTATCCGGTCGGCAATCCTCGATCTTTGCCGTGCCGGCGGTCCCCTGCGTCCGGCCCGGTCACCCATCCCGCGGATTCGCCCGCACGGCGACATCATGGATATCTTTCGCTGATTTCCAAGACCTGCGGCATCATGGGTTTCCGCAGGCGTCCCTGTTACGGAGGTTGAAGTGAAGTTCCTGAAAGCGTGGATCATCCCGGCGTTTCTGTTTGGTGTGTGCGTCTTCCTTCTCCAGTCCGCCTACACGGAAGTGAAACGGAAAAGCATCGAACAGCTCAACGTCGAGCAACGACTCCTGGCCAGGCAAGCAGCCAAGGGCATTGAAAGCTTTTTCGACCATTACCTCCATCTGCTCCAAGGGCTTTCCCGCGTCGATCACGTCATCGCGGCCGACGAGGAAGGTCTCCGGATGATGCACCTCTTTCTGGAGGCCCACGGAGGGGATCTCCAGGGCATCGTTCGCCTGGACGGAAGCGGGAAAATCCTCCGGATGCTCCCGTCAGACACGGACCTGACCGATCTCTCCTACCGCGAACACGTTCAAACCCTTCTGCAGACTCGACAACCCGTGGTGAGCGAAGTTTTCGCGTCCAATCCGGGAGGTCAGAGCGTGGCGATTCATGTGCCGGTATACAAAGATTCGAGGTTCGACGGTTCCTTGGGGTTTCTGATCCCCTTTGATCGGCTTGCGAGAAAGTATCTCGAAGACATTCGGCTCATGAAGGACGGATATGCCTGGGTGATCAGCCGGAGCGGGATCGAGCTCTTTTGCCCGGTCCCAGGGCATATCGGAAACTCGGTCTTCGACAACTGCAAGGATTTTCCCTCCATCCTGGACATGGCCCGGGAAATGGTCAAAGGCAAAGAGGGGACGACCACCTACGTGTTCGACAAGTTACGCGGCGAATCCACGGAAGCGGTGGTGAAACACGCCGTTTACATGCCCGTTCGCCTCCATAATACGTTTTGGTCCATCGTGGTGGCCACCCCCGAGCACGAAATCCTGGAAAGCATCCAGGGACTCAGGGACAGGTGGCTGCTCATCGCCGGGATCCTGGGGGTCAGCGGCGTGTTTTGGCTCTTCGGTTTCGTTCGGGCGTACCTGCTCGCCCACGAGGTCTCCAGGCGCCGAAAGACGGAGGCGGATCTCCTTGAGAGCGAAAAACGCTACCGGCAACTCGTGGAATTGGCCCAGGAGGGGATTTGGGTCACGGACGTTGCGGGGAACACCACCTTCGTCAATCCTCGGATGGCGGAGATGCTGGGGTATTCGCCCGAGGAGATGTCGGGACGTCCGTTTTGTGCTTTTGCGGCCCCCTCCGCCGTCGAGGACTGCAGGACTTACATGGAACGGGAACAGGAGGGCACCCGGACCCAATGGGAGCTCGAGTTTCTCCGAAAGGACGGGACTCCGGTGATTGGCAGCCTGAGCACCTGCTCCATCCTGGACGATCAGGGGAATCCCGTTGGATCCCTGGCCTTGGTGGCCGACGTGACCCAGCACCGACGGGCCGAAGCCGGCATCCGAGAAAGCCGCCTCCAGATGATGCGCATTCTCGAGGGTTTTCCCGTCCCGGCTTTCTTCATTGGGAAGGACCACCGGGTGATCTATTGGAACAGGGCCATCGAGGAACTCACGGGGATTCGGTCGGAAACCGTGATCGGGACCAACGAACACTGGCGGGCTTTTTACGCGGCGGAGCGCCCCTGCATGGCCGACCTACTGGCGGACGAGACCCCCGAAGCCCTTTCCCGGCTGTATGAAGGAAAGTATGGGCCGTGGAAGCTGCTGGAAGAAGCTTACGAAGCCACGGATTTTTTCCCGGCTTTGGGCTCGAAGGGGAAATGGCTTCACTTTACGGCCGTCGCAATCCGGGACTCCCAGGGGGCTCTGGTGGGCGTCATCGAGACCCTCCAAGACATCACCGAACGTAAGCGGACGGAGGACGCGCTCCAGGAATCCCGACAACGGCTGGCGGACATCATCGACTTCCTACCCGACGCAACCTTCGTGGTGGATCGGGAAGGCAGGGTCATTGCCTGGAACAGGGCCATGGAAGAAATGACCGGCGTCCCGGCATCCCATATGCTGGGCAAGGGGGATTTCGAATATGCCCTGCCGTTCTACGGGGAGAGAAGGCCGCTCCTCATCGATCTTGTCCTCAAGCCGGACCCGGCCTTTGAATCCCTGTACGATCCCATAGACAGGAGTGCGTCCGTCCTGTCCGGCGAGGCTTATTTTCCTGCTCTTCGAGGATCCGAGGCTTATCTTTTGGGGAAGGCCAGCGTCCTGTCCGATTCCAAGGGGAACGTGGTTGGAGCCATCGAATCCATCCGAGACATCACACGGCGCAAGAAGGCCGAGGCGGCACTGAGGATCGCTGAAGAGAAATATCGGAGCATTTTCGAAAACGCCATAGAGGGCATCTACCAGACCACCCTGGACGGCCGTTTTCTCAGCGTCAATCCCGCTTTCGCCGGAATGCTCGGATACGATTCGCCCGAGGAGCTTATCGGCGCGATGACGGACATCCGCACCCAGCTCTACGCCAACCCCAATCACCGGACTCGGCTCCTTCGGGAGATCGAGGCCCGGGGCGCGGTGCGGGACTTCGAGGTCCGGTTTCTCCGCAAAGACGGGAAACCCGCCTGGGTTTCCCTCAATGTTCACGGGGTCCGCGACGAGACCGGGACCATCCGCCACATCGAGGGCAGTGCTCAAGACATCACGGAACGCAGACTCCTGGAAGCCCGCCTGGCTCAAGCCCATAGAATGGAGGCCATCGGGACCCTGGCAGGTGGGATCGCCCATGATTTCAACAATATGCTCTCACCCATCCTGGGTTATTCCGAGCTCTCCCTGCTGGAGATCCCCGAGAACACGCGATTGCGCCACAACATCGAGCAGGTCATCCAGGCAGCCTATCGTGCCAGGGACCTGGTCAAGCAGATCCTCACCTTCAGCCGCAACACCCCCGGGGAGCTCAAGCCGGTGCGTCCGGGCATGATCATTCGGGAAGCCCTGGGGCTGCTTCGTCCCTCTCTTCCTTCCACCATCGAGATTCACACAAACCTGGATGAAGATGCGGTTCATTCCACCGTCATTGCGGACTCGACCGGCATCCACCAGGTCCTCATGAACCTTTGCACCAATGCCGCCCACGCCATGCGCGAGACGGGCGGCGTGTTGACCATCGGTCTGGACGACGTGGACCTCGATGCCGACACCGCCCGGCAACACCAGGATCTGAAGCCGGGACCCTACGTCAGGCTGTCGGTTTCCGACACGGGACACGGCATGGAGGATTCCGTGAAGGAGCGGATTTTTGATCCGTACTTCACCACCAAGGGACCCAGTGAAGGGAGCGGTATGGGACTGGCGGTAGTCTACGGGATTGTGAAGAGCCTGTCCGGCGGGATCGAGGTTTTCAGCCGGCCGGGCCGGGGCACAACCTTCGAGGTCTACCTGCCCAGGAGCGGAACGAGCCCGGAACCCATCCGGGACTCTCTCCCCGGCATTCTTCCCGGAAAAGGGCGAATCCTCGTGGTGGATGATGAAAAGGTGCTCGTGGAGATGATCAAAGAGATGCTCGAAAGCCTGGGCTATGAAGTGTCCGTGCGATACACGAGCATGGGGGCCCTCGAGTTCTTCCGAGACCACTCCGAGAGCTTCGATGCCGTCATTACCGACCAGACCATGCCTCACATGACGGGCATCCAGCTGGCCCGGGAAATCCTGAAAATCCGTGGGGATGTGCCTGTGATCCTCTGCACCGGTTTCAGTGAGATCATTGACGAGGAGACGGCCCAGCATTACGGGATCAAGGCATTTCTCATGAAGCCCGTGGCCATGCAGCAGCTGGCCGAGGTGGTCCGGACCGTCTTGAACCGGGAATGAGCCGGTTCGAGCTCCGGGGGCTATCGTCCTACTGCATCTGATCGCTGGAGCCGGCCACGCGGAAGACCTCTTCCAGGGTCGTGATGCCCGAGCAGATTTTCTTGGCTCCGCTGATCTGCAGCGGCAGCATACCTTCCCGGACCGCCTGGTCCCGGAGCCGGGCCACGTCCGATTCCGTCCGGATCAAGGGCCGCAGGGTCGCACTGGTGGTGAGAATTTCGTACAAGCCGACCCGACCCAAGTATCCCGTCTCACGACACTCGAGGCACCCCCGGGGGTGGAACGCCCGGGCGGGCGGGTCCATCTTCCAGGGATGAATGAGGGACTGCCAGAGCTGCGGCTCGATGGTGCCCGGCCGTTTGCAGTGGGGGCAAAGGGTTCGCACCAGCCGCTGGGCCACAACCCCCAGGAGGGTTGCCCGAATGAGATAAGCCGGTACCCCGATGTCCATGAGGCGCACAATGGCGGAGACGGCATCGTTGGTGTGCAGAGTGGAAAAGACCAAGTGGCCCGTCAGGGCGGCCTGCACCGCCATTTCGGCCGTCTCGAGGTCCCGGATTTCTCCCACCATGATGATATCCGGGTCCTGGCGCAGGAGGTTGCGCAACCCCCCAGCGAAATCCAGACCGATGGAGGGCTGCACCTGCATCTGGTTGAACCGGGGCTCCACCATCTCGATGGGTTCCTCCACCGTGCAGACGTTGACTTCGGGTCTTGCCAGCTGTTTCAGGGTGGAATAGAGGGTGGTGGTCTTGCCCGAACCCGTAGGCCCGGTGACGAGGATGATCCCGTAAGGGCTGTTGACCATCCGATTCCAGCTCTTGAGTTCGTGATCGTCGAACCCCAACTCTTCGAAGCTCCTCACGGTCACCTGTGGGTCGAAGATGCGCATGACCAGTTTTTCGCCAAAAACCGTGGGCATGGTGGACAATCTCAATTCCACCTCGGCCCCCGCCTGGGTCTTGGTCTTGATGCGGCCGTCCTGGGGGCGGCGC
This sequence comes from Syntrophobacteraceae bacterium, assembly GCA_029974695.1. Taxonomy (GTDB): domain Bacteria; phylum Desulfobacterota; class Syntrophobacteria; order Syntrophobacterales; family Syntrophobacteraceae; genus JAGPLX01. The sequence continues at coordinate 13,162 of JARKQW010000206.1, forward strand.
TTTTCCGCCAGGTCCATGCGGCCCAAGACCTTGAGGCGGCTCACCACGGCTCCCATCACCACCGTGGGCAACTGGTACACGGGATGTAGGACCCCGTCGATGCGAAACCGCACATCGCTGGTGTCCCTTCTCGGCTCGAGATGAATGTCGCTGGCCCGCTGATCGAAGGCGTACTGGAGGAGCCAGTCCACAATGTTGACCACATAGCGGTCGTTGGCATCGAGCTTGCCCGCCCGGCCCAGCTCCACCAGCTGCTCGAGGTTGACCACTCCCCCGATTTTGCCGCTGTCCGCCTTCCACACCGCCCCTTTCACCGACTCGGTCAATGCATAGAACTCGACCAGGTAGCGGGAGATGTCCGACGGGTTGGCAATGACCCGGGAGATCTTGAGCCGCAGGATTCGCTCCAACTCCTCCACCCATTCCGTGACAAAAGGTTCCGCCGTGGCAATCACCACCTCCCGTTCATTCACTTCCACCGGGAGGATCTTGAATCGGGAAGCGTAGGCGTAAGAAACCAAGCTGGTTACGATGGCCACATCGATCTTCAAAGGATCGATCCGAAAATAGGGAAGCTCGACTTTGCGGGCCAGCCATCCGGTCAACCCTTCCAGGGTCAGGAGTTCATGGGGAGGCGAAGGGCGGGTCAGCCGGCGGTCCGAGAGGTAGACCAGGGGATGGATGTTTTCCAGGTCCTTCTCCCTTGCCTGGGAAAGGACCCGCTGGGAGTCGTGCCGTGAAATCCAGCCGTCTGCGGCAAGCTCGCTCAGGAGCTTTCGAAGCTCCAGTTTTTCCTCTCCGTGATTGCAGCGCATGAGACCCGAGATCCGTTCCTTTTTCATGACCCATCGCTCCCATTGGACCTGCCGTGGAGAAACTCTGCCGGAACCTCAAAAGCCCGTCAACGGTTCTTTTCGCAAAAAAACCGTGCAGGCGCAAACGGGGACTCCGGCACAGGACCATCCCGGCCGGGGCTCCCGGGGTCCGAACCCGGCCGACCAAAGATTTTCATTGGCCGCGGGTGCTGAGGGATCATCGCTCAACTTTGGAAAATGTGCTATACAGAACTGGTCCGGAGGGGAACGAATCGGGGGAAACCTCCGAAGGGAGAGGCCCCTTTTCTTCCCGGGAGGAGTGCGACACCGCGAGGGAGCTATGATGCCTTTGAAGCCGATCGTCATCACGGCGCAAGCCGAAAGTCGCAGTCAGTGCCCGGTTCCCGGCGCCCGGCGGAGGGGCGGTTCTCCCGAGCCCCGGATTCCAGGGGGCCCCCAGGAAGGTCCCGGCAGGCCATGGTGAAAAGGAGCTTCATTTACGCCGCCCTGCTCTTTTTGCTCTCCGGCCTCACGGTTCGAGCCGAGACGACGGCGGCTCGTCCTTTTGTTTTTCTTCCCCAGTGGCATCCCCAGGCTCAATTCGCAGGCTACTACGTTGCTTTGGAAAAGGGGTTTTACAAAGACCGGGGAATCGATCTCAAGATCCTGCGGGGTGGCCCGGACAGGCCGGTTACGGACCTTCTCGAAAAGGGGATCGCCGACTTTTGCACCATGTTTCTTTCCACGGCAATCCAGAGGAGGTCCGGGGGGATGAAGCTGGTAAACATCGGCCAGATCATGCAGCATTCTTCCCTCATGCTGGTCGCCAAGAAATCCAGCGGGATCTCGTCGCCCCGGGACATGAACGGAAAGCGGGTGGGATTGTGGGGGGCCGATTTCCAAATTCAGCCCCGGGCCCTGTTTCAGCGCCAGGGGATCTCCCCCATCATCGTCCCTCAAACCACCACCATGAACCTCTTCCTGCGCGGGGGGGTCGATGTGGCCTCGGCCACCTGGTACAACGAATACCACATCCTCTTGAATTCCGGCCTGAGCCCCGACGAGCTCAACGTCTTCTTCTTTCATTCGTACGGCCTGGACTTCCCCGAAGACGGGATTTACTGCATGGAGAAGGTCCTCGAGGAGAACCCCGAGGCCTGTTGTGCCTTCGTTCGTGCGACCATCGACGGGTGGCTCTACGCCTTTGCCCATCCCGAGGAAGCCCTGGACATCGTCATGAAGGTGGTGAATGAAAACACCCTGCCCACGGATCGCATCCACCAGCGATGGATGCTGGGTAGAATGTACGAGCTGATCTGCCCGGTCCTTCCCACCCTTGCGTCCGGAGGTCCGGCAGATGTTCCCTACATGCAGGGCAGAAAGGAACCCTCACCGGCCCCCCAAAAGGGATGCCCCATGGGTCGCCTCGAAGAAGAGGACTACAACACGGTCGTTCGGGTCCTCACCGCCGCGGGACTCATCCAGGAGGTCCCCCGTTATTCCGACTTCCACAGGAAGTGTGAATCCGATGTTCAGAGATAAAGGCCTCGCCTTCAAGCTCATCCTGTTCATCCTGGTATGCACCGTCTCGATCTTCGGGGTGGCGTTCGCCTACGACTATTACACGTCCCGGGACACCGTGCTGAAGAACGTGGAGGAAAACGCGGCAAACCTCACCCTGTCCACGGTTCACCAGATTGAAAGCATTCTCAAGAGCGTGGAGCGGGTGTCCCTCAACACGGCGGCCCTCATCGAACAACAGTCTTTTACCGCTCCGGAGCTGGTCTCCCTGGTGGAGACGATGGTGTCTCGAAACCGGGAGATTTACGGCATGACCGTCTCGTTCGAACCCTACGCTTTCGATCCCGAGTCCCTTTACTTCGCCCCTTACACCTGCCGCACCCCCGACGGACGGATCCGGAGCTATCCTCCCGAGTACTTTGCCTATCCCTATTTCTACTGGGATTGGTACCAGTTGCCCAAAGAACTGGGCCGACCCGTTTGGACGGAGCCGTATTTCGACGAGGGGGCCGGGAACGCCGTCATGTCCACCTTCTCGACTCCTTTCTACCGGCACCGGGACGGGGGAAACCGGTTCCAGGGCGTCTCGACCGCGGACCTCTCCCTGGAATGGCTGGCCGACGTCGTCCGCCAGGTAAAGATCTACGAGACGGGCTACGCATTCCTCATCTCCCAAAACGGGGTGTTCGTGACTCACCCGCATACGGAGCTGATCATGCGCCGCAGCATTTTCAGCATCGCCGAAGAAAGGCTCGACTATCGCCTCCGGGAGGTAGGACGGGCCATGATCCGGGGAGAGCGGGGATTCGTGTCCATTACGGACTTCGTTTCCGGAAAGAAATCCTGGCTGTATTACGCCCCTCTGCCTTCCAGCAAGTGGGCCATCGGGGTCATTTTTCCCGAGGACGAGCTTTTCGCCGACGTCAACCAATTGGGGCGCCAGGTCCTCACCATTGGGGGTGTCGGTTTCCTGGTCCTGGCCTTCATCGTGGCGTGGATTGCCCAGACCATCACCAGGCCTTTGAGGTCCCTGGCCGACACCACCGTGGCCATCGCCCACGGAAACCTGGATATCGACCTGCCCGAATTCCCTTCCCGGGACGAGATCGGAAAACTCACCAACTCCTTCCGGGACATGCGCGCCGCCTTGAAGGAGTATATTCAGAACCTGGCGGCCACCACCGCCGCCAAGGAACGCATGGAGAGCGAGCTCAAGATCGCCCGGGTCATTCAAATGAGCTTTCTGCCCAAACAGTTTCCCCGCCTATCCCACCGCTATTCCCTGGAGATCTCCGCCAAGCTGGAGCCCGCGCGGGAAATCGGAGGGGATTTCTACGACTACTTTCTCATGGATTCCTCCCACTTGCTGGTGACCGCGGGAGACGTATCCGACAAGGGGATCCCCGCAGCTCTCTTCATGGCCGTCACCAAGACTCTCATCAAGGGGATGGCCGAGCCGGGCATGGAACCCTCGACCATTCTCGAGAAGGTCAACCGGGAACTGTGCCTGGAAAACGAATCCATGATGTTCGTGACCCTCTTTTGCGGGATCCTGGACCTGGAGACCGGGGAGTTCCGGTATTCCAACGCGGGACACTGCCCGCCCATCCTGCTGCCGTCCCGGGAAACCCCCGCATGGCTCGATACCCCCGCCGGGTTTGTCCTGGGAGTGGACGAAGACTCGTCCTACGAAACTTCCGGGATCTTTTTGGCCCCCGGGGACGGGATTTTCCTGTATACCGACGGAGTGACCGAGGCCAAGAGCGCCTCGAACAATTTTTTCTCCGAACAAGGCCTCCTGGAACTGGTTCGTTCCAACGGGGAGGCTTCCGCCGACGAACTGGTGCACACGGTTTTCAGCACGGTGACGGATTTTTGTGCCGGAGTGCCCCTGTTCGACGACGTCACCATCCTTGCGGTTCGTTACAGAGGGACGAAACACCCCCAAAACGGAGGACTCGAAACATGGAAGTGATTGCCGAGAAGCTGGACAAGGCATTGAAACTCAAGGTCAAAGGCCGCATGGACGCCATCACGGCCCCCGACTTCGAAAAAGAATGTGCCGCGTGGATCGAGGGCGGCGAAAACGACTTCATCGTGGACCTGGGTGAACTCGAATACATCAGCAGCGCGGGCCTTCGGAGCGTGCTCATCACCGCCAAGAGACTAAAGACCAACAACGGGCGGATCTGTTTCTGCAACACGACGGGAATGGTTCAGAAGGTTTTCAGCATTTCGGGGTTCCAATCCATGTTCCCCATGTACGACACCCTGGAAGAGGCGCTGGCTCACCGCTGATGGGTGAGACGGCATTCGAATCGGGCGACATCAACCGTGGGGAGTCCGGAGGCGCGGCTTTTCCCGGGCGGGAAGGCACCCTGCCCCGTCCGACGGTTGGGAGGCTCCCGGCAGGTCCTGCACCCGCCGGGAGCCTCGAACGTCGTTCCCACAGGACCGCAGGTTCATGTACCGGAGAGACTCGTGAGCAGGATTCTCTTGATTGATGTGGGCGCGGGCACCATGGACGTGCTTTTCCACGACATGGAATCCGGCCTGCAATGCAAGGCCGTGGTGCGTTCCCCGGTTCTTACCGTGGCCGAGCAGATAACCCGGACTCCGGGGAATCTCCTCATCAAGGGGGTGGAGATGGGGGGCGGCTCCTTGGCCGCAATTCTCCGCCAGAGGGCCCTTCGGGACGAGGTCCTTATTTCCGCTTCCGCGGCCATGACCCTTCACCACCAGGAAGACCGGGTCCGCTCCTGGGGCATTCGGGTCATTCCGGACGCCGAGGCGGACGAGTTTCGCCCCACCGCCGGTTTCAGCGTTTTGACCTTTGCGGACCTGGACCGGGAACGACTCCGGTCCCTGTTCTCCTGTTTCGGGGTCCCCTTTGAAATGGACTCCGTCGGAGTCTGCGCCCAGGACCACGGGATTCCCCCTCCCGGATCCGGTCACCTGGATCACCGCCATCGAGTCTTTGCCGAGGCTCTGGACCGAGATCCCTTCCCCCACGCTCTCCTCTTCCCCCACGACGAAATTCCAGGCACCTTCCATCGGCTCCAATCCATAGCCCGGTGCGCCATGAACCTGCCCACCCCCGAGGCCTGGGTCATGGACAGCGGCATGGCCGCCATCCTGGGAGCCTCCATGGATTCTTCGGCTCGCCGGGCGGAACGGGTCCTCGTATTGGACGCGGCCACTTCCCACACCGTGGGTGCCGCCCTGGACCGGGGCGAGATTACGGGCTTTTTCGAGTACCACACCCGGGATGTGACCCTCCCTCGCATCGAGTCCCTCCTCGAGGCCGTAGCCGACGGCAAGCTCCGGCACTCCCGAATCCTTGAAGAAGGAGGCCACGGGGCTTACATTCGAAAGGCCCTGGGCTTCGACCGGGTCCAGGATATCGTCGCCACGGGACCCAGGAGGCGTATCCTTGACGGATCGCGCCTGTCCATTCGCTTTGCGGCACCCGGGGGGGACAACATGATGACCGGCAATGTCGGGCTGCTCGCGGCCATTTGCCGCAGAAAGGGCCTCCCCTCTCCCCAATGGATATGAGACCCCGCACGGAAAAAGGCCGGGAAGCTTTACCGACCCGGGCAAGGAGGATTCCAACCATGAGAAACGCATTCGGTCGTATCCCCGCCGGGCACCCTGATCGTCGCGGATCATGCAGGGCCCGTGCTCCATGGACCCGGCTCCCCGCCGGCTTGGCGATCATGCTCTTGTGGATCGTCTGGACCGTTTCGGCCGCGCAAGGCGCAAGCCTTTTCCGGTCCGTGGTCACTTTCGGAGACAGTCTCACCCACAACGATGTGCTCGGCATCGCCTACGACAATCCCCAGAGCCTCTACGGCAGGGACCCCATGGAGGCGTTTTTCGACAGGGCCGCATCAGGCGGGGATGAACTGGCTTCCTTTGCCGTCGCCGGATCCAAGGCCGGAAATCTCAAGGCCCAATTGGCCGCCTATGCCGCGGCCGTCGAACTGGACCTGGTCCGCAAGGGCAGTCTTTTCAGCATCGAGATCGGGGGCAACGACCTCATGGACGAGATCCATCGCCTGGCTCGAAATCCCCCGAGAGTGAGCCCTGCCACGGACCGGATCATCAACCGGATCGTGAATTCCATGAGATCGGCCTCGGCATTCCTGCGCAAGACCCATCCGCAGGCCCGGATCCTCCTCTGGACCTTGCCCGATGTGACGCGGATTCCCAAGTTCTGGGACGAGTTCAGTCCCCAGCAGCAGGAAAACATTCGGGCTCACATACTGCGGGGCAATCGCGCCATCCGGAGGCTGGCCGCGGACTCCCGGGTGATCATCCTGGATCTCCACGAGGTGCTCAGGCGAACCACGGAGACGCCTCCCATTCTCCTGGGCCGTCCACTCCTGCCGCCTCCCGCCTGGGGAGAATACGATTGCGTCTTTGCCGATCCCATTCACCCCACCGCCGTGGCAAACGCCCTCATTGCCAACGAAGCCGTTCAAACCATAAGAACCGCTTGGGGATTGACGATTCCCCTTTTCAACGAACGGCAACTGGCGAGAATGGCCCACATCCGCAGCGCTCTCGCCCCGACGGACTCCCCCCTTCTCCATTACGAGACCTCTCGTCCGGCCGCCATCACCGGCGAATTGCTACCCTGGTCCCTAGATTACGGGCCTCCCACCCCGTCGTCGAGAGGTGAGGACGACACCCGGACTGCCGGTCCCGCCGGGAAAAGGGCGGACCTCCGGTTGAAGAGCCGGCCGGACTATGTACGCTGTGTGCTCACTCCGGGCGACATTGGTGCCGTCTCGGCCCTGAAGAACCCCGAGGGTCGCTCAGGACGAACCGGTGTCTGAACCTGGGTCTCGTAAAGGAGCAAAAGGGCTGAGGCTCAACCTCGCGGCCCGACGGGGCCGCGTCCGACGAGTAGGGACGCGTTCCCGGAGGCCCTTCCGCGGCTCGAGGCGTCGGCCAGGGCGCATTCGTGACGAAAACAGGCGCCGTATGCCCTGATCCAATTTCCGGAACCTGACGCACGCAATTCAAACCGCCGCCGATCCACTGTCCCGGCTTACCCAATCGCCCAGAGACCGGTTCACCGATTCTTATTCAACCCCCCTAAGGAGGGCCGTTCCATGGAAAGACTCATGGCAAAACACTGGCACCACATTGCAGGCGCGGAGGTCGTCGATCTTTTGCAGACCGACCCGGACCGGGGCCTGGATGAATTCGAGGTCAAACACCGCCAGGAGCGCTTTGGTCCCAATCTCATCACGGGCAAGGGGGGAAAAGGCCCCCTCGTGCGCCTGCTGCTGCAGTTCCATCAGCCGCTCATCTACATCCTCCTGGCAGCCGGAGCGGTTACCGCCGCCCTTGGGGAATGGGTCGACTCGGGCGTGATTTTCGGGGTGGTGCTGGTCAACGCCGCCATCGGTTTTCTTCAGGAGTCCAAGGCCCTCGAAGCCATTGCCGCTCTTGCCCGAACCATGGTGGCCGAGACTACGGTGCTGCGGGCCGGGCTCAAACGCCGCATCTCCTTCACGGAGGTGGTGCCGGGCGATCTCGTCCTGCTGCAGCCGGGCGACAAGGTGCCCGCCGATATGCGCCTCATCGAGATCCGGGACCTTCAGGTGGATGAATCGAGCCTGACCGGCGAGTCGGTCCCGGTCAAAAAGAAACGAGGAACCCTCGGCCCCGACACCGTTCTGGCGGATCGTCGCAATATGGCGTACGCCTCGACCCTGGTGACCTACGGTCAGGGGAGCGGCGTGGTGGTCGCCATCGGCAATGCCACGGAAGTCGGGCGCATTTCCTCGCTCATTGCGGCGGCACCGGACCTTCAGACCCCGCTCACGCGCAAGATCGGCCATTTCAGCCACCTTCTGCTCTATGCCATCCTGGCCTTGGCGGGGATCACGGTGCTGATCGGTATCCTGCGGGGCCAACCTCTCCTCGAGATGTTCATGGCGGCGGTGGCACTGGCCGTGGGCGCGATCCCGGAGGGGCTCCCCGCTGCCCTGAGCATCACCCTCGCCATCGGGGTCGCTCGCATGGCCAAGCGGCGGGCCGTCATCCGCAGGCTCCCCGCCGTGGAGACGCTGGGCAGCACCACCGTCATCTGTTCGGACAAAACGGGAACTTTGACCGAAAACCAGATGACCGTCCAGGCCATCAGTGCCGGGGGGGAAGCTTTCGAAGTCACAGGGACAGGGTACGAACCTTCGGGAACCGTTCTGAGGCAGGGCGAACCCGTCACTCCCGGCCAGTTCCCGGTGCTGATGGAATGCCTGCGGGCCGGGCTGCTGTGTAACGACAGCGTCCTCCTGGAAAAGGATGGCCGTTGGGAGGTGCAGGGGGACCCCACCGAGGGGGCGCTGCTGGTTTCCGCTGCCAAAGCGGGCCTTTCGGCCCGGGAAGCGGCGGTGCAGTTTCCGCGGCTGGATGTGATCCCCTTTGAATCCGAACGTCAGTACATGGCGACATTGCATACGGGGGAGCAGGCCGGACCCCAAGTCGCCTACGTCAAAGGGGCGGCGGAGATCCTCCTCGACCGGTGTACGGAAGCCCTTGACGCCGCTGGCGCCCGCACTCGGTTGGACAGAGACTGGGTGATGAGTGAGGTCGAGAGGATGGCTTCCGGCGGCCTGCGCGTGCTGGCTTTCGCCAAAAAGGAAATCTCTCCCGAGTCGGCTCCCTTCGACCACGAAGATGTGGCGGACGGTCTTTGCTTCCTGGGTTTGCAGGGAATGATCGACCCGCCGCGGGCGGAGGCGATCACGGCCGTGAAGGCCTGTCATACGGCGGGCATCCGCGTCAAGATGATCACGGGGGACCACGCCGTCACGGCATCGGCCATTGCCGAAAGAATCGGCCTGGTCGAAAGCAGCACTTCTTCCCCGGCGAAAGAGACCGCAATCACGGGAAGAGCCCTGGCCGGGATGCCGGACCGGGAACTCATCGAGGTCGTGGAAAAGACGTCGGTTTTTGCCCGGGTGGACCCGGAGCAGAAGCTGCGCCTGGTGGAGGCGCTCCAGGCCCGGGGACACATCGTGGCCATGACGGGAGATGGGGTGAACGACGCCCCGGCGCTCAAACGGGCCAATATCGGCATCGCTATGGGGATTACCGGCACCGAAGTGGCCAAGGAAGCCGCCGATATGGTCCTCACCGACGACAATTTTGCCACCATCGAAGCCGCAGTGGAGGAAGGTCGGGGCGTCTTCGACAACCTCACCAAGTTCATTGTATGGACCCTGCCCACCAACCTGGGGGAAGGTCTCGTGATCCTCGTGGCCATCCTCGCAGGGACAACCCTGCCCATCCTCCCCGTCCAGATCCTGTGGATCAACATGGTGACCGCCGTCCTGCTGGGCCTGACCCTTGCCTTCGAGCCGAAAGAGCCCGGCATCATGTTGCGGCCCCCCCGCGATCCGAAGACCCCCATCCTGACGTGCTATCTCCTCTGGCGCATCCTCCTGGTGGGCGGTATGCTCTGTGCCGCCGCGTTCGGCCTCTTCGAACGGGAACTGCACCGGGGGGCGAGCGAGGCCCAGGCGCGAACCGTGGCGGTGAACGTCTTTGTGGCCGCCGAGGCCTTCTACCTGCTCAACTGTCGCTCGTTGACCAAGTCCATGTTTCAGCTGGGCCCCTTTTCCAATCCCTGGCTCTTTGTGGGCGTCACCCTCATGGCCCTCCTCCAGGTCCTCTACACCTATGTGCCCGCCATGAACTGGATGTTCCACGGCGCGCCCATCCCCCCCGCAGCATGGGGATCCGTCCTGGCCGCAGGCCTCCTTGTCTACCTCGTGATCAGCTTCGAGAAATGGATCCGGCTAAGACTCACCGCCAGCGGGCAGGCGACGGAGACGGCGACCGGCTCTTCCGGGTGAAAGGTCCGTTCGGTTCGCCGTTTGCGGTCTGCAGGACCGGGTTTCGGACGGATCCGCTTCTTATGGGCGGCCCGTCAAAAAATGGGCAGGTACCGTTCGATCTCGTACCCGCTCACCTGGATTCGGTACAGGTCCCATTCGATCTTCTTGTTTTCGATGAACTTTTGGAAGATGTGGGCGCCCACGGTCTCGCGAACCAGCTCGCTTCGTTCGCAGGCCCATATGGCTTCGTAAAGGCTCCCGGGGAGAGAATGGATTCCTCGCCTCTCCCGCTCTTCCGGGGACATTTCAAAAATGTCCTCCTCGATGGGGTCTGGGAGCTCGTACTCCCTTTCGATGCCTCGAAGACCCGCCGCCAGCATCACCGCAAAGGCCAGGTAAGGATTGCAGGCAGGGTCCGGCGCACGGAATTCGATCCGCGTCGCTTTTTCTTTCCCGGGTTTGTACATGGGAATTCGAACCATGGTGGAGCGGTTACGGCGGGCCCAGGAGATGTAAACCGGCGCTTCATAGCCGGGCACGAGCCTCTTGTAGGAATTGACCCACTGGTTGGTGATGGCGATGATTTCCTTGGCATGCTTGAGGATGCCTGCGGTGTATTGGCGGGCCAGCCTGGAGAGGTGGAACCGGTCGGTGGGGTCGAAGAAGGCGTTTCGTTCTCCCAGGAACAGGGATTGGTGAGTGTGCATGCCGCTGCCGTTCTGGCCGAAGAGGGGCTTGGGCATGAAGGTGGCATAGACCCCGTTTTGTCGCGCCACTTCCTTCACCGCGATTCGATAGGTCTGGGTTTTGTCGGCCATGCGGAGGGCTTCGTCGTAGCGCAGATCGATCTCGTGCTGACTGGGAGCGACTTCGTGGTGGCTGTATTCCACCTGGATCCCCATCTGCTGCAGGGCAAAAATGGTCTGGCGTCGCAAATCGTTTCCACCGTCCAGGGGAGTCACGTCGAAGTAGCCGCCCCGGTCGATGATTTCGGGGGCGGAATCCGACTTGAAGTAGAAATACTCCAGCTCTGGGCCCACGTATAGGGTGAATCCTTTTTCCGCCGCCTTCCTCAACATGCGTTTCAATACGTACCGGGGGTCTCCCTCGTAGGGGCTTCCGTCGGGATTCAGGATGTCGCAGAACATTCTTCCCACGGGCTTTTCCTGGGGACGCCACGGAAGAAACTGAAAGGTCGTGGGGTCGGGAACCGCCACCATGTCACTTTCCTCGATGCGGGCGAACCCTTCGATGGAGGACCCGTCAAAGCCCATCCCTTCCCTGAATGCCAGGGGCAATTCGTCCGAGGTCACGGAAAAGCTCTTGAGCTGTCCCAGGACATCGGTGAACCACAACTGGATGAACGACACCTGCCTCTCGCTGGTCAGCCTCAGAACGTCCTCCGGCGTATGACATGAGACCATTCTTCTCCTCCTTGGGCACGAAACCGTTGAAATGGAGTGTAAGCACTCAACGATGGGATACTACCATCAAAGGAAGCCCCCTCCAACGGCAATGTCGACCCGAGTCGGGGTGCCCCTCGGGAGGCCGGTCTTGGGGCCCGGCGGGGAGAGAGGGAAAGGACGAAAGAGAGGAGAACCCGAGTGGATCGATTCCGAGAGCATCAACCCGTCATGCCCGCGACGGCGGCATCCAGCGGGTGGAAACGCTCTCAGTCGATTTCCGCCTGCGCCGGATGACCAAACGGGATTCGTACCGGCCAAAGCGATCAGTCCAGGGAGAAATGAGGAAGACTTCCCGGATGGGGGGGAAAGGTTGCCCCGGGGAGACCCGAGATCGGGAGAAGGTGCGGGATTGGGTTCTGCGGCCCGGGGGCCCAAGAGAACTCCTCCCCACTCCCGGGCCGGGAAGTGGGGAGGAGATTTCCTCAAAGAAGCAGGTTGCGGGATCGGGGGATTATTGCTTTTCTTCAGCCTTGGGAGCGGATTTCTTAGCCTTGGAAGACTTCTTTTCCGGGGCTTTCTTGGTGGCCTTCTTGGCCTTCTTCTTTTTGGTCTTCTTCTTTTCGGTTTGTTCCTGCTTGGTACCCGTCTGGGTCTGGGCAAAGGAGGTTAGCGGAAGCGACAGGGTGAATGCGAATGCCATTGCCACGAAGATGGAAAGAATTTTTTTCATGCTTGGTCCCTTTCGTTATGGATGCGGCTTCTTTGAGAATCCCTCGACAAAAACCGCGCACAGCTTAACCCGGTCCCCTCCGTCCTGTCTATTTCCGAAACCCTGATTCTGAGCTTCGGAATTCCTGATTCTACGGGCAGGAGGATCGAATGCCCGGGGGAGACGGTCGTTTCCGGCCGCACCCGGCGGGAGCGAATCCGAGGATCGAGACTTTCCCCTTCCCTACCCCTGTATTTTTTGCCGGATCTTGGCCCAGGTGTCCCGCAAGGTCGCCGTACGATTGAAGACAAGGGAGCCGGGACGACAATCGCGGGAATCCGCGCAAAAATACCCCATGCGCTCGAACTGGTAGAGGCTCCCCGGTTCGGCGGCCTTCAGCGACGGCTCCAACCGGCATCCGGTGAGGACTTCGAGAGAACGGGGGTTCAGGTAATCCTTGAAATGAATCCCCTCCTCCCCATCGCTGGGGTCCTCGACGGCAAACAGGCGGTCGTAGAGCCTCACCTCCGCCTCCACCCCATGGGCTGCCGACACCCAGTGGAGAGTGGCCTTCACCTGCCTTCCGTCCGGAGCCCCTCCGCCCCGGGTGGCGGGATCATAGGTGCAGCGCAGTTCCTGCACTTCCCCCGTTTGCGGGTCTTTCACCACGTCCACGCAGCGGACAAAATAGGCGTACCGAAGCCGCACCTCCCGTCCCGGGGCCAGCCGGTAGAATTTCTTGGGGGGGTCTTCCATGAAGTCGTCCCGCTCGATATAGAGCACCCGGGAAAACGGCACCTTTCGGGTTCCCGCGCCGGGATCTTCGGGATTGTTGACGGCCTCGAGCTCTTCCACCTGCCCTTCGGGATAATTCTCGAGGACCAGCCGCAGGGGTTTCAGGACCCCCATGACCCGCGGAGCCCTCTTATTCAG